>NZ_JBSHNT010000157.1:0-271408 GCF_053601615.1 Pontimicrobium sp. MEBiC06410 | reverse complement strand
CTTTTGCATAACTAAGCTCTACAGCTTTATGTTTAAATTCTTTGGTGTAAAAATTTCGTGGTTTTGACATTGTTATTTTATTAAAGTTTATAAATATATAAACTCGCTTCTTACTGTCCTGTCAAATATAGCATGTCCATTCTGTTTTGTTCTGGTTGGTAGTTTACCGTTTTCTTTAACCCAAGCTTCAACTTTAGCAAACGTCTGTTCCCAAGTTTCAAAGAATCTATCAAGATTTAATTCTCGAACTTTTTTAGATTGATAGTCAGAAAGTTTTCCTTCTTCTAAATCTCTTTTATGACGATAAACCCAGTTATATTCATTCCTGCCAATTTCATCAGCACTTATTGATTCACGACCTTGCAATAAAGCTTGGATTTTATTAAAATATGTTGTCCAAGCATCTGTTTTACCTTCAAAATTGAATTGAAGTTCAGTCATTTTGTCAAACCAATAATTGCCTAAATCATTTTCTCTATATCTTTTTCTAATTGTTTGGCAAAAGTTAGATAGTTTACTTTCTCTTGATTTTTTGTTACTACGGTTATATTGTGGCCAATTATTAGAGTTTTGTGATTTCCAATTTACTAAGTCATCATAAATTGGAATCCATTTTTTTCGACTTGCTGGCCCTTGAAAAAGGTTATCTATTTTTTGGAATTTATTTTTCTGTTCTTGGGAAATTATTTTTTTATCCTTAATACAATTTTGTTGGTATTTATACCATTTTACTAAGCTGTCATCATCAATACCTTTGCAAGGTGGGAAAATATTTTTTTTAGAATATTCTTGAAAAGTCTCAAATGCTTTATCCCATTTGTAATCAATAATGTTCCACGCAAAATTAATTGAGCTTAATTTTTTTATTTCATCAAATTTTAGCTGTCCCTTTTTTCTTTTATTTCGTTGTTGTGATACCCAAGCATATAAGTCTTTATTGTCTTTTTTACTTGGATAGTCATTATTGAGTTCTAAATAGTTTTGTAATTCTAAAAACCATATATCCCAATTATTTGAGGTTTTATAAATTATTTGGTCAAATAATGACTCTCGCAATTTATCTTCAAAACCGATAAGGTGTAAAGAATCAATATCTTCATCAAATGAGGAAATTATGTCAATTTTCTTAGAGCCTTTTTTTCCTTTACCAAATGCAATTGAGTTTATTTCATCTTGTAATCGTTCATCTTGGTCACATAATGAACGAATCACTTGTAATAGGTTTTTAAAAGAACCCTTACTAATAGAGTTCTCAACTTCATCATTGTTTGAGTGATAAATTGGTACCACGATATAGCCTAACTTTTTACCTTTCTTTTTTCTTAAAGCTCTACCAACAGCTTGAATAATATCAACTTTTGAGTTTTTTGGGTCAGAAAAATATACAAGGTCTATTGTAGGTACATCAACACCTTCTGTCAAGCATCTTGCATTGGAAATTATAGCTTTGTTTGAATTCTTGAATTCATTTAGTATTTGATTTCTTATGCTTGTTGCTTGTGTACCATCTACTGAAAATGAAGTAGTCTTATTGAAAAGTTTAGAATGTCTTAAAGCAAATTCTTGCGCTAGTTTAACTCTTGAATGAAATGTTAAAGCGTGATTAGCTAAATATTTATTCATTACATAGTCTAGTGCATAATTATTTGCGACTTCATCAATGGAAATATTGTTGTCAACATATCTTCGTTCTTGAAGATAGTTTGCTAACTGTAGGTCATTTACTCCAATCGCTACTATTTTATAATCTACAAGGATATTTTCATCAATTGCATCTTTAAATGACATTCGATAGAATTCTTCCCCAAAAGTTTCTGGGTCATTCATATCGTGTGTGTACTTTAAATCGTCTCCTAACTTTTTCTTAATTGATTCTTTTACGATTCTAGGTGTAGCTGTAGCGTAAAGCCTTCTTTTTGCAGGGATTTTTGAATTGTTGTGAACAAGACCAAAAACTCCTTTACTTATTCCTGCTGTCTTATGTGCTTCATCACAAAAAACAAAGTCAAATATTATTTCTGTGTTTTCTATCGCTTCTGAAATAGAAGGAAGAGACTGATAAGTTGAAAAAATAACTTTTTCCTCTGTATCGTTTTGCAAAAACGATATAATTTCATTGGGTTCAGTTGTTACGTTTCCACCAATCTCATAGGTATGTGTTACTATTGAATCCGTATTGTCTTTGTCAATATCCTTTTCCGAACAGACACATAGATATTGATATTTGGTTTTACGTTGCTTTGACCATTCATTTTTAATTTGCCTGAGTAAAGCAAGAGAAGGAACTAAAACTAAAGTTTTATTGCATTCTAATTTTTCTTTTATCCAAAGTGAAGTAAATGTTTTCCCTGCTCCACAAGGAAGAATGAGTTGGCCTCTTGTTTCTTCACCTTCTGTAAACCATTGAACACATTCATTGATAGCTTTTTGTTGGTGGTCTAAGGGTTTAAAAAATACTCTTTCTTTAAGTTCTGCATTTTTTAATAGTTGACGAATATTAGTAAAAACAATTGGTTCAATTTCTAATAAATGACCAATACTAAAAAATGAAAAATTGTCCTGTCTTGATAATGAAACCTTGTCTAGTGAAGCACAATTTGAAAAGACTATATAACCATCAGCTTTAGGGCAATAAGCAAATAGATTTGAAATTTTATCTGAAGACCAATTCAGTTTGCTTGTCTCATCATTTTTGAACTTACATTGTACTGCAATGTATTCTTTATTAGTTGTTTTAAGTAGTAAGTCAATTCCGTATTCAACGCTACCAAGGTCTAAACTATTTTTTACATCTAAAGGAATTTCATCATAGAGCCATACTTGAGAGTAAAGTCCATCGACTTCTGGTGCTGTTAGAAAATAGTACTTTGTAAAAACTTCAAATATTTTTCCTGCTGTGGTGTCTTTTATTCCTTTTTCTCTATCATCAACATTATATTTCGAAAGTTCTGCTTTTAATTCAGTCCAACATTTTTTTTCTTCAATTATGTCGGTTAATATTTTCTTGTATTTAATCATCTTTTAGCGTTGGCTAAAAATAGCTCTTTTGGTTTTTTAAGCGTTGGCTTTTGTGTTGGAAAAACCAAATGTGCTATTTGTGCGGTTGGCTTTTCGTGTATGAAACACAACGTTAGTATATAAGTACCTACTCAAAAAAGTACTGATAATCGCCTTAAAATAGGAGGTTATCAGTACTTTTTGTGTTTTTTTAACATAACCAGAAAATGGGTGGTTATACGTACCTTTTAATAATTATTTAAAGGTCTAACTTTTCTTAGACCTATACAATACGTATATCTACGTATATTTTTTAAACGTTGTGCAATATAAGTTGTATGTAAATAATAGCCTTACGGTAATCCGTAAAACAAAAAACACTCTAATGGGCCACTAGCTGCAAGCTAGCGGTAGCGGGGCTTGTAGAAAATTATTTTATGTGAAATTATAGGCTTGTGCAACGGTTACCGGTCTTAGCTGTAGTTTTTTATAATTCGCTAGTTACTTTTATTAATTTCTCATCTTTATATTCTCCAATTCCTTTAAATATCATCGCTTTTCCTTCATCCATACTTTTTGTGAAAGATGTGTTTTTATAATCGTCTTTTCCTCTTGCGTAAACTTTAATATTAGAAATAGAGCCTTCTTTATCTGTGAAATAAGCTGAGCCATTCCCACTATTTGTATTAAATTGATAAACTTGAAATTTATATTCTTTTGGACTGTCATCAATACGTTTAATTGGCTCAGATTCGAATTCGCTTACATCAAACATTTTGCTTTTTATTGATGGAATAAAAGAGTTGTCAATTACTCCAAACGGTATATCTGAATCATCTAAAGTACTTTGTTCAAATTTTAGTTCTTTAAAGCTACCATCATAATTTATTTCTTCAATTTGAGTTGCAGAATAATTTATTAAATCAATAAGTTTTTGCTCAACACCACCTTCGGGAAGAACGTATTTTTCCTGATATATAATTTCTAATTCCTTTTCTAATTTTTGAAAATCTTCGGATTCGACATTTTCAGATTTGAACACAGAATTATCTTCTTGAGGAAGTTTGTTAAAGAAATATTTGAAATAGTTGGAGAGAAAACCGCTTATTTTGTCTGTAGAATTATCAACTATTTTTAACTGTTCAGGTTCATTAATTTCTACACGAAAATTTATTTTAAAACTTCCTGCTTTAAGTGCTTCAACATAGATTTTATTTTCAAGGTCAAAATCATTTAGAAATGATGTAGACGATTTTAAGAAATCTGAAAATTGAGTACTGACATTAGACAACTCTTTAGCTTCTGCTTTATGAGAATCAGCAAGACCTCCTAATAAACTAACAGCATATGAAAAAGAAGATTCTTTTATAAAATCTGGGCAAAATGAATTATCTAATGGTAAAAAATCATTTGGAATTTCATTAATAGAAACTAAATTTTGGTCTATTTCCTTTAGTCCATAATCTAAATCTACTATAAAAACACTTTCGTTAGTGTTTAAAAGACTTCTTAAACTTACTTTCTGATTAATGAAATCACTATACTGTTTTTCAGATACAAGTATATGAATATATCTTAAAAAACCTTCATCATCATCTTCAAACATTATAAAGCACAATAACCTGTTTTGATATTGATTTTTTCCTGTGTAAATAATATCATTATCTCCATCATTGAAAAGCACACGTTTATTTTCCACAACTTTGTGGAAATTTTTTAAGAGTGATTTATGTTTTTTAACTTCAAACATTTTCTAATGGAATTGTATCAGCTACTTCAACTAATTCTTTTGTAAAGATATCAGATTTATAGAAATCGCAATGTAGTGGATTATTATTACTTGGGGTTAATTTTATTTTGCCACTTTTTTCTTTGAAAGTCAATATGGCACAAAAAGGTTTGTATTTGGGTGATATAGGAAAAAGCGATTTATAAATTTTTAATGTTTTCTTTATTTCGACTTCGGTTTTGACTATAGAAATTGATTTAGACTTTAAAGAACAAGCCTCATTACAATCTTTATATTCTGTACGACCTTTTTCCCAATAAGTTTTAAAATCAACATCTCGAATTTTACTTTTATTTATTTTTAGTGCAAATTTTGTTTCATAGTCTTCAAATGTATCTTGAAAACAATCACAAGGTGTTGCATTAGTTATGTTTTTAAATGTCATATTTTCAATGTTGTTGGTCAAATTACAGCTAACGGTCTTGTATATGAAAAGTAGCGGGTTTTTAAGCACTAACTTTTCGATTTATAAGTAACCTTTATTTTATTATTTATCTTTAGTTTAAGCACTTAAACCGCTATTTTTTATATACGTTGTTACCTGTAGTTTTTTTGTATCGCTTTTAAGTCAGAAATCCCTCACAACCAAATTTTTATGGTTATCAATTTTTTCTTCCATTTCTGAAATAAATGCTCTTGCTATTTTTTCTTGTTCGAACAGACTTAAATTTCGAACATTTAAAAAACTCCTTTTATGAATAAGTTCCTTTTGAAAATATTTGTATTTCCAAGTTATTGCTAATACACCTTGGCTATATAAAAATTCTATCATTTGATTTCCAGAAATAGGATGTATAAGGTATATGTGCTTCTTATCATATTCCTTTATCACCCCTTCTTTATTAAAAGCTACATTATTAATTGAATTAATTATTACATTGAATTTTTCTTCTAATTTTCTTCCAGCTAAATCTTGGCTGTCTTTAGAATTTCCTATCAGTGATGAACTAATAAAAACAACAACTATTGCGATTATAATACCCCAAATCATATTATTAAATTTTGTTTAGTACTTCTTTAGGTAATTGATTTTCTAATTCATAAAATGAATTTCCTTTTTCTAAAATATCTTCTACAACACTTTGATAGCCAATATGATTTGCAATTAATTGAATTTGGTCAATTGTTTGGGAATACCCCATAATTAATGGAATTCTTCTCTTTTCAAATGTTGAAACCATTATTTTCATATCCATTGACCAATTGTTTTCCTCTATTAAATCGATTACATTTTTTCTTCCGATGTATGCGAGTATAAAAATATCCTCTTTAAAATCAGAATATTCGTAACTTTTTTCAATTTTTGGAATTATATCTTTAATCATTAAATTTAATCCATCAATGGATTTAGCAACTTTCGATAAATCTTTTCCACTTTTAAATAGTCTCATTTAGTTTGTTTTTCTAATTACAGGTAACGTTAGTATATAAGTACCTACTCAAAAAAGTACTGATAACCGCCTTAAAATAGGAGGTTATCAGTACTTATTGTGTTTTTTTAACATAACCAGTAAATGGGTGGTTATGCGTACCTTTTAATAATTATTTAAAGATCTAACTTTTCTTAGACCTATACAATACGTATATCTACGTATATTTTTTAAACGTTGTGCAATATAAGTTGCTTGTAAATAATATTCTTACGGTAATCCGTAAAACAAAAAACACTCCTGTTACAGAAGTGTTTTTTATACATTTTATAAGTAAAATTAAATCAAGGTTTATCCGCTTTATCATCAAAACGTATCATTTGTGAGTGCGAGGGTTTGCCTTTAGAATCTATAAAAAAGAGCATGTAATACCCAGGAGGAATCAATTCGTCTTTCATATTTGGTGTACTAAAACTTACGGTGTTACCATTGATACTATTAATATCTAGGTTAACATAAAATTGTCCGTTATCCCAGTTATGGGTAAAAGAAGCCAATTTTAATAAGACGACTTCTGGCTTTTTATTGCCTTTTTGCTTCGGTAAACCGTTTACAGTCATACCATAATCTTGTTTACTTGCTAAAAGGTAATACGGTTTGTTACCATACTCGGCTTTAAATTGGGTTCTAGATTGGGTTCTACGTTGCATACCTGTTATTGTTACAATTCTAGTAGAATCTAAATGTGTGTATGGCGGTGAGAATATCTCGGCAGTCCAGTTTTCGGTAGGTGTGGTTTGCATTCCTTTTTGTGCCTTAGCCATTTGTCCATCTCTGTAAAAATAAGTGTCTATATCTATTAAATCTAAATTGGGTTTAGGCTGTCCGTTTCTATGTTGTTGGTCTGGATTTGGGAAAATTTTTTGTACTGATGCTCTGGCGCTATTTCCTCCAGATACCCACACACGTCCATTGGGTAATAATAAAGCTGCATTATGGTATAAACGTGGTTCTACCGCAGTACTCATACGTTTTTTAGTATAGTCTACAAACTTGCCGTTAACATCGTAATTGGGGGTTAATAAAATAGGGTAGAAGACAGGGCCATAAAAATCGTAATTACCACCATTAATAATTAATACTTGTTTGGTTGGTAATATAATAGCGGTAAGCATGGTACGGTCGGCTTCTATTTCTGTTCCAAGAAAATCATCGTCTTGTGTCCATTTTTGCTCTTTTAAAATGCCTTCGTTAAACCAAAATTGCTCACGTTTTCTACTGCCACGTCCACCAGCAAAATGTGTTGGGCTTTTGGCATCTAACGGTAACATGGTTCCTGGTGAAGTTGGTTGCCCGCCATAAATGGTAATATTATCTGTATTGGGGTCGTTGTAAGAGGTGCCGTAAGAGGAAATAAAATCGGTTCTGTCTGGGCCATAATTAAAAGATACTTTTGGGTTTTTTGCATTACCAGCGATATCCATATAATAGGTTTTCTTTGTTTTTCGCATGTATGCAGCATCCGATGTTCGTAAGCTTACCCAATCGCCTTCTCTTGTTAAGTATATTTTATTATCGGATACTAAATAGTTATTTGGATAGAGTTTAAAAGCATCATATTTATTATCTTCTTTACATTCTGGACCACAATCGCAAGGTAATGGAAAGTCGTTGTCACTGGATAGTGATTCCCAATAGGCATGAAATTCGACATCGTCGCACACTGTAGGTACAAAATCTGGATTAATTAAGGTGGTGAACGGACTGTTCTTCATTTTTTCTACGTTAATAGCGGTCCAAGCGTCTTGAGGTTTTTCAAAAGAAAAAGCATAAGGGTTAAAAAACTCTATATATGGATTGATTTGAAAGCGATACATTTTAGGAAAGTCTTTATCGAAACCAACAAAACCACTAAAAATGGTAAAACGGCCATCTAATAACGGTACAATGGTTGGGTACCAACGTCCACGTTTCATAAATCCTGAAAATTTCCAAGGATAATGTTTGTCGTCTACTTTAGGCATAATGCGCCAGTCTACAGTGGTCCAATCGACCTTTAATTCTTGTTTCCAATCAAAAATATACGAACTGTTGGTTCCTGTTCTATATGGGAAATAATATTGTGTACCACCTACAAATAAAGGGTTTCCATCTGGTAATTGTAAGTGTGCGCTACAGAAAAGATCGCTTGGTACAAAGTGCTTTTTACTTTTAGGGTCTTGCATTGGTAATGGGTGTGGTATTCTATAGAAAGAGCTATCAGCGGGGTCGTAAATGGCAGTGTTATTTACGAGGTCGTAATATTGTTTTTTTCTAACGTTTATCCAGTTTTCACGCATTTCTGGAGTCATTTTTTTTGGCTCTACGGTATTCCTAAAAGGATCGTCGTATAAATTGAATAGTCCCATTGCTGGCGCTGGAGGGTCGTAGTTTGGATAATATTCTATGTTTTTAAGATTACGCCAGCTACTTCCGCTAGACATTAATATTTTTCCAGAGGGTAGCATAACATTGTGTACGGTTTGCATACCCAGAATACGACCAATGGCTGCGCCTTTATCGTCTGGAATAACCGTTTTCCAACTGCCATATTCTCTTTCGTCGGCATCGATACTTGTTTTTCTTTGCGACTCCATTTTATTTAAAAAGCTAGAGTCCATTACCATACCATGGTATTTGTCTTTATTGTTATCATCATGGTTGTGATGGTCATGATTCATAATCTGCGCTGTTGCATTATATGCAAATACAAAACAGAATAGCAAAAGAAGGTTAAACTTCATTTTTGGGATGCGTAACATTGTGTCCATAATTGTTGGGTGGTTAGTGGTTTATATAATTGGGTTTAATAAAAAAATGGTGTAGGGTGTTACCAAAACGCCTATAGTTATAGACATAATGGCTGTAGGGAATACAACGAAGTTAGGCGTTTTAATTTATAAAGAAACAGGTAGAATTACCTGTTTTTATAACTAAGGTGTTTTTATTGTGTAATAAAAAAGAAGTCGCTTTAATTAAAGCGACTTCTTTTAAGTAAAGCTAATTTTAACTTTTATTGGTATATACAGTTACGTGTATTGCTTCCTGTAGTAATAATTTCTACAAGGTTGCCCAAGGCATAGGGAACTGCAAAACAGTTGCGAAGTGGATCGCGTTTGTCTTTTTTTGAATGTTTAAAACCAATAGTGTGGGTGTATTCGTGAAATATGTGTGCGGCGAGTTTGCCATGAGACATCTTTAGAAAATCTTTTTTGTAGGTATATATTTTTCCTCCTTTTCTATAGCCAACTACAGAGCCACCAGAGCCTTTTTTTAAAACTAAGTTAAGTTTTATAATGGTGTTTTCTCCTTCTGTTGCATGTCCAGCCATTACTTTATCGTAAATTTCTTTATTGGTATAACGTTTTAATTCTGTTCTTTGTCTCTTTATATATTTTATAAAATGAAAGGTGCCACCTTCTGTTTTATCAGATTTAAAATTAAGAACTTTATTTTTAAATTCTTGTTCATTTAAAGTACTCTCTAAAAGTGTTAACGCTTTTGTTAGCTTTTCTAAATTTTCGCCTTCGTAGCGTTTATGCGATTCTAATTTTATTTTTAACATGATTATATTTATTTTAAGAAGTAAAGTCTAAATCTTTTAATGGTACAGGTTTCCATGTTTCGTTAAGTGAGTCTCTGCATGCCATGGCTAAGTCTAAAGCCATTTTTTGAAGTATATCTTTTGAAAACGTTGCATCGTCAAGCTCCATATTTTTTAATAGGTCGCCGTAATTTATCATTGCATTTACAACGCCTTGATTTTCTATGATAGCCAATTGGCCGTAAAATAATGTCCAGAACGTTCTTCGTTCTTCTACAGAATTATCTATGCTTTCAAGAATAGCAATTTTAGATGCTATTTCTGTAACTTTAAAGTATAGTTGTTTACGTTCTTCCCAAATTTGTTTTCGGTAGTCTTGATTTTTTTTATCCCAGTATTGATATATTCCAATACTTATAGTTACTATGGTAATTATAAAGGGAATAATGGTATATAGTTCTTTCATTATAACTAATTTCTAGACTGTAGTATTATATTTTTCCTAATTGTACAGCTTCTTGCATCGCTTTATAGCGTTTTTCCCATTCAGATCGATTTTTGTTTAAATGGTCATCTATATGTACAGGGTCTTTGGTATTGAATTTTCCTCCCCAACGTAAACCAGCATCATTAATAATTGCAGTAAGAAATTGTTTAACTGGAGCAGGAACATTAGGGTACTTTGTGAGTACTTTAGAGTTTGCTAATTTATTACCATATTTTACATTCATGTCTATACCATGACCCGCTAAATGATTAGAAAAAGTGGCTGGTTTTACAATAGCACCTTGTACGTTTGTTGTAGTCCTAAACGAGCTAGTTACATATATATAAACATCGGCCTGTTTAGCATAGGTATTTACTTTTTCTAAGGCTGTAACAAATTCTACATCTGCACGGCATGGTTTTCCTATAAACCTGGAGCCTTGGTATAATACTAAAGGTGATTTTTTGCTGGGTAAATTATTATTTGCTAAGTCGCTCCATTTACTACCGTAAAACTTATTAATGTCTTTTAGAAATAAATTAATTAATGGGCGAGATAACCAATCGCCATCTGAATCTATATTGTTATCTTTTGCATAAGTAACGACAGCTTTACGCGTGCTATTACCATAAAGACCATCTGCACCAAATTTTAAAAAGTTAAGTTCTTTACCATAACCAATAGTATTTAATAATACTTGTATGGCGCTAATACTCATGCGAGTGCCTTTAGAAATGTATTTTCGAGTTCTTAAATCGGATTTATGAATTGACCATAACACATACATTTCTGGAAGAAAGTCATGACGTTGTAATATTAATTTTGCCAAGGTATTAGATACCGATTTTCCATTACTGGAATGATTATTTTTTTTAGCAAAAGCGGCTACTGCTGCCGCAGTTGCTTTTCCGTAATCGCCATCGGCTTGGTAGTTATCCCATTTTAATTCTTTTCTAAAACCTAGCTCGAATAATGTGCGTTGTAAATCGGTTACTAAAGTTTTATCTGGTGATTTTATAAATAGAGCTCTGCTAATATCACCTTTTTTTACAGCAGCTTCTATAAGATTTGAACATTCCATGTTAACGTATATTGATTTTTAGCACGATTAAATTACGTATTTTTTTTGATGAACTCGTCTTGTCTTTTTCTATTTCCTAAAAAATGACTCAGATTTGCCTATATTTCGTTACTTTTTTCATTTGTAGCTTATGGCTATGACTTTCAAAAAGTGTCTTATTTGTACAAATTTCAACTCATTTTCGGTTAAAAACGGAAAGTCTGGATGTGTTCGATGTTAAAATTATAGAGTAGCGGTATTTAATAATAAAGGGCTACTTAAATACAATGTTTAAGTAGCCCTTTATGTTTGCGGAAAATAGATCTTTAATTTTTTGTCGCTGCTTTATATGCTTCTATACCTCCAACAACAGGTAAGGTAATACTTGTTTTATCTAACTTTAAAGTTAATTCTGTTCCTGGTTTTGGGTGTAGTGTAAAATCTTTATCGCTAGAGAAGACCATAAATCCAATTTTTTGACCTTTAGGAATTATTTGATCGTCTGGATTTAAGTCGAAATTTACAGTATAAAATTTTCCAGGTTTTAAGGGCTCGCTTTCTGTTAACGACTTGTAGTTTTGAGGATCTGCCCATCCACGCGTAATAATATCGTCATTAATTTTTCCATCTGTCCAAGGTAATGCTACCATCCAAACCGATAAGTTTGCTGCTGGTTTACTACTAGATAGTGTAATACTTACTTTAGTAGTCCCCGACAAGTGTAAATCTTCGGTAAGGGTTGGTGTTGCATATATTAACCTGTGATTAGATTGTTTTGCTTTTGCTAATTCCTTTCCAGAAATAGTGTAATCGTCTACTAAGGTTTCTTTGCCTTGTTTAAATGTTTTTTTAGTATTTAAAGTTCCAGCGGTTTGTCCGCCCTTTTTTAAATATAAAGTAACATCCTTAGCTTCAGGATTAGGGTAGTCTGCATAGGCTGTAGGTTCTTTCATGTTGTCATTTTCTCTAACAATCCATGCACGTGCATCTTTCTCTACATTATTTTCTACACCATGTAAGTAACGTGTAAACCAACGGTTCATTAAGGTCATTGGAGGCGGTCCACCATGCCCATGTTGGTGATAATAGATTTGAGAAGGAATTCCTTGTTTTTTTGCTTGTTGGTAGATACGGTTACTATGCTCTGGCATAACATTCCAATCGTTAAATCCATGAGACATTAATAAAGCTGCTTTCATAGGCTTCATTTGTGTTAAGTAATCACGTTTTGCCCAAAAGTCGTTAAGGTCCCCTGTTTGTCTGTCCATACCGTTCTTCATTTCGGTATCTCTTACTCTTTTATTGTTTCCTGGGCGCTTTGCTTCGTCTCCACTGTGTACAAAATCGTATAATACATCGATGTCTTCTCCTAAATAACCTCCTGGAGAACGCACTAATCCGTTAGAACGGTAATAGTGGTAATACGATGTGTTAGGTGCTACAGGAATAATGGCTTCTAAACCTTCTACGCCTGTTGTAGCGGCTGCTAGTGGTAGTGTACCTTCGTAAGATGTTCCTGTCATACCTACTTTTCCTGTAGACCAAAATGCTGTTACAGGCTCGCCACCTTCTCGTTCTGTATAACCTTTTGCTCTACCACATAGCCAATCTATAACTGTTTTTGGGGCTAAGGCTTCGTTAGCGCCTCCAATGGTTGGAGCACCATCTGATAATCCTGTTCCTGGAGATGATGAGTGTACTACAATATAGCCTCTAGGTACCCAGCTTCTAATATGTGCGTTTGATATAATTGGACGTTTACCCCTTCTGGTTACTTCTGGGTGTACGCGTTCTTTTCCTATGTCTCCAAGTTCGTGTTCTACATCCCACATAACACCTGGTAAGTCTCCTGCTACACCAGCAAAATAAGGGCTAGAACCGTAAACTACAGGTAGTTTTAATCCTTCGGTGTCTGTTTGTTTTGGGCGTGTTACTGCTACATGCATACGGTCTGGTTTACCGTCTTTGTCTGAGTCGAAGGTTGTCTCTACCCAAAGGTCATGCCTTATCCAATCTTTTGGGTTACTAAAACCTTCAACAATTTGTGCTTCTCCGTTTTCAAAAACGGGTACTGTTTTTGCCGTTTCTTGTGCAGAAACAGTAGTTATTAGAGTTGTTAATACTACAGCACTAAAAACTGATTTTAAAGATGTTATCATAAAATATTAAATTCTATTTTAGTTTGAAGGGAAAGTTAATGGTTTTTTACAATACTTTCAATAGAATGATTGGCTTTAATAAAGTGTTAACATTTATTTGTCGTTATATGGGCAGGATTGAAAATAAGTTTGAAGGTTAAATTTACGGTCTTCAAATTGCTTTTCTAGTATTTTAAATTGTTTAATACGGTCTATTCTAAAGGCCCTGTAATCTCCTCTTAAATGACACCATGCTATTAAAATCCATTTGTTTTGAGTGGCGTATAAGGCATAGGGTTCTATAGTTCTAAATGTAATTACAGTATCATTTACTTTTTGGTAATTAATTTCTGTATAATTAAGGTTTGTTATGGCTAATTGAATTTCGGATAATGCATTACTTTGAATGTTTTCGTAGTTACTATTAAAGACAACGATATTATTGTCTAAACGCTCGCTCTTTTCTTGAATATAAGATTTAAACACCGATTTTATTTTAGTAAAAGCATCGTCGAAATCTTTTGAAAATGAGGTGTCGTTGGTTTGGTTTACTAGGTTTTGTGCTGTAATTAAAGCATTGGCTTCCTTCTCGGTAAATTGTACAGGAGATACCGTATAACCTTCCATAAGCGAATAGCCTCGTCCTTCTATTGTAACAACGGGAACACCTGCTTCTTCTAATTTTCTTATATCTCTATATATGGTACGAACGCTTACGTTAAATTTTTCGGCAAGTGTTGTGGCTGTTAATAGTCGCTTAGACTTTAGCAGTGTTAAAATGGATATTAATCGAGATAATTGCGACATAATTGTAAACAAAGATAGCGAACCGTTTAAAGGATTCACTATCTCTTTATATTTAACGGGAACGAGACATATGAAGAATTGACGTTAATCTGAGTAATTTTCATCCGTTTTACTACGAAAAACCACTCCATTTGAAGGTTTTTTATAACTAAATCCTTTATGCGGAGTCCACGTTATTTTAGATTATTCCATAGAATGAAGCGCTACACGGTTTCCTTCTGTATCTATAAATTGAGCGATGAATCCATCTTCTCCAATATCTGTTTTTGGCATTAGTATTTTACCACCTGAAGCTTCTACACGATTTAAAGGTTCACTTAAATTATCTCCACCATTTAAATAAATGGTACTACCTTCTGTTGTTGGAATTTGTCCTTCGGCTTCAATAATAGCGCCTCCAATGCCGTTTTTATCTTCTTTATGTGAAAACACACCATATTTAGTATTTTGTTCTGGCATGTGGTGATCTGTAATTTTAGAGTCTAAAACAGACATGTAAAATTGCTTTGCTCTTTCGTAATTGGTTACTGGAATTTCGAACCAGTTAATTGCATTTGTCATTGTAATTGATTTTTTATTTGTTGAACATGATGAACTCGTTTAAACTTTTTCAATTTGCTAAAAAAGTCTTTAATTTTCGCTTAAACTCAAAAAGCTTAAACGAGTTCAATGCAAAATTATAAGCCGAAGTGTCTAAGTATGTCAGGGGTGAAAAATAATCTCTATTTTATTTCCAAAGGATTTTAAATTGCTCGCAAACTATAATCATGTCTTGGGTTGGCGATTCGCCTTCTGGAGCCATTTCTCTAGTGTAATAGTCCCAATGTACGCGTTTCCAATAGGCTAAAGATTTATCGCCTTCTCCTTCTATAGCTGCAAATTCTTCGGTGACCTCATTATAAGGGACTAAATCTATTTGTGTGGTTTCAATAATGGCTTTTGCTTTGCCTTCCCAATTGGTTACTATATATATGTTGCCTTTTTTTGGTAAGGCTTCATTATGTTTTTTAAACCACCATAAAGATGTTGCTGTTGCTCTTTTAATACCGTTTACAACTAAATTAGCACAGTAGTCCGCATCTTTTTTGTTATCACAAAAATACCAAGATTCTGGTAGACTTTCTTGCTTGTATTTTGGATGTTTTTGTGAAAAGGCCTTCCATATAGCTGTAACCGATTGGTCTACAGTTGTTGTCATTATTTAGATTGTATTTGTAAAATAGATTTTAGATGTGATTGATAGATGAATAATGGTAAGCTAATAAGTATTAATGACCCTAACGCAGTAACACAGAAAATGTTTGCCAGCGGCCAATGCATTATTTTAAATAATATACCTATTAATAATAGTGCTATCATAGCAAATGTGATAACAAAAGATGCTTTTCTTGCTTTTAGCATTTTTTTTGCTCTTAGTGTATATTCTGTTTCTTTTTGAATTTGCTTCATTTTAGCATAACCTCCAAATTCATTAACTATTTTTTTATAGACTATTTTAAAATCTTGTGAGTTATCTGCTTCAAAGGCTGAGCATATATGGTCTATAATATCGTCTTTTAATTCTATGGAAGTAATCCCATTTGCTGTAAGATTTTTAGAAATATAGTCAATTTGTTTATCTGTTATATTCATTTTGCTAAAGCTTGAGGATTAAATATTAAGGTTAATGTTTCTATGAAATCATTAATTTCATTGGTCTTTTCTGTAATAACTTCTTTTCCTGTTGCGGTTACTGAGTAGTATTTTCTAACCCGTTTGCCTATGTATACTTTCTCGGTTTCTAAAACGCCTTGGTGTTCTAGACGATGCAAAATAGGGTAGAGAGCGCCTTCCGAAATGTCTATTTTACCTTCGGTTAATGCTTTTACTTTTTGTGTTATTTCGTAACCATACATTTTATCGCTCTCACTTAACAGCTTTAATATAATGGGTTGTAACGTACCTTTTGTTAATTCTTTACTATACATACTGTAAATATACATTTTATTAAAATGTATTAAAAATTAAAAATGATTTTTTTTAGATGTAGGTAAACAATAAAAAAACCACTCTATTATAGAGTGGTTTTTGTTATCTCTTTATCTTATTTATTGAGGGTCAAAGTCTTTATGCCCTGGAATTGTTTCTGGAAGAGGTTTTTTTATGTCTACCCCTAAATGCAATATTCTTGTGCCAGCTTCGCAGTTAGGTCTAATATTTTTACCTATTACTATACCGTCTTTATCGGCTATTACTTTGTCTCTAATTTCTCCAAAAACATTATATATAATAGCAATAACTTGTCCTTTTTTAACTGTATCTGTAAGCTTAGGTAATACATCTACTATACCACCACTTTTAGAATATATCCAATAAGAGCTATCGCAAACAGTAACATCTCTAGTAACTAAGTCTTTAACTTTACCTTCTAGCATCTCTAGGTAGACTAGTGTATTTTTTATGCCTTCTAAAGTAGCATCTATTAAAGTATGTTGAAAAACATTAGGGTTACCTATTTCTATGGTAATCGATGGAATGTTATTAGTATTTGCCCAGGCTCTTAAAGTGCCTTGTTCGTCGTATTTATTTACAATAATTTGTGTTTTTTGAAGATAGGCTAGTGCTCTTGTTTGTTCGTTATCGATATCTGAACGTATATAAAGGCTATTTACTCTTCCATGACTTGCGGTGTGTAAGTCTAATAAATAATCAAACTTACTAACTATTTTATTTACAAAATGATGGGCGTAAATTTGACTTGATGCTCCTTTGGGTTTGCCTGGCATAATTCTATTTAAATCTACATTATCTAAAAAATAACGTTGATTTGCTAAATAGCCAGGAATGTTAGTTATGGGTACGAGTACAATATTTCCTTTTAATTGTAATGGATTAATGTCTTCCATTAGTTTAAAAATTGTAGAAATACCATTTAATTCGTCTCCATGTAAAGCAGCAGTTAAGCCTACGGTGGGACCTTTTTTTATACCTCTAATTACAATTAAAGGTACTCTCCAAGGAATACCTAGAGCGTTTTCGGAAATATGAATAAAAAGTTTATGTATTTGCCCTCTTTTTAGAGATGAAAACTTTAGGTCTTCTTTAGATTTTATAATTAAAACGTTACTCATAATACTTAAGTTGTTATTTCACTTAATAATGCGGCATCATTATCTAAAGATTTAAAAAGCTTTAGTCTAAATTGTCCTTTTTTGTTGATGAGTGTATTAGCCATTTTATCTATAGATACTATAGTTAAAATTGTTTGAATATAGGCTTCTATTAAATCATCTAAACCAAGACCTAGCATATTAAAATCTTTTCTATCCATTAGCATTAATCTAGAAGTATCTGAATCCCATTGGTTTTCGGCTACTTTCATAGATAAGTTGGTTCCTAAAACTTCCCAGCTATTTTCTGGTGCTTGAGCTTCTAAAGGTTTTCTAGCTCTTCTTGCATATATGGCACAAGGAGCAAAACCTTTTGGTGAGGAGTATACCATCATCCTTAAATCTGCAATAAAAATGTTGCCTTTTCTGTTTGGTACTGTTCCTATATGAAAGAATTTACCATGTTCGCTTGTAGAGCTCCAATTGTAATGACCTATTAAACTTTGTACAATAAATTGATCGTAATCATAATTTTCAGCCATAAAATTATCTAACTCTTCATCTGTAGTAATTGTAAAAACACCTTGACCTGCATTAGAGTATGGGTTTTTTATAACGGCTTTTCCTCCAAACTTTTTTACCCATAGTGGAATTTCATTTTTATTAACATCTTTTATCGTTTCTGGAACATTTATTTTTAAACCAGATTCTGCTAATTCCGAATTGTAAAGTTCGTATGCTTTGTTGGCTAATAGTTTATTTCTTCCACCAGCTAGACAGACTAGGGTAGAATTGTAAACAAAAGTTTTAGAGGTTGGTGGAATACGGTTCCATGGTTTTTGCGTAACATACCTAAAAGCGGCTCGAATGGGTATTTTTGTTTGGTCTTCTAATGTTAACATCATCACTCCATTTTCAAAAGAGATGTGTTGCTCTTCTCCGTTATAATGGGGAATTAAATAGACTTTTTCTCCTGTTAAGTCTGCAATAGTCGCTGCATAACCCGAAGTTTCTAAATAGTTTTTATCGTAAATAACAGCAAGACTTCCTTTAGGCAACCGTTTTCTTTTTATAGCAGGTATAAAAGAGTTTTCTATAAGATATTTATAGCCTCTATGCTCGTCTGAGTCTGATCTTGGAGGCATAGATTTTTGACCAGAAGGACAAGAGTTTGTTTCTAAAATAACCATTTTCCTGTTTCCTTTTTCTGTAGTTACATAAAATAAATCTGAGCCTCCCCAATGAAAATGTTTGCATTGGTAATTTAAAACAGATTTTAATATGGTTTTATCTACTTGAGGATTTAAGTGAGAATAACGTGCTATGATACGTTCTTGGTCTAGATTAAAAAAGTGGCTTATCATTGAGTGCAACTGCGAATTCAATGCTTTGGGATAAAAATGATTTTCTGGTTCAAAATTATCCGGTTCAATAATCTCAATATGTTTTTTCATTAAGTAATAGACTCTAAAGTTTGGATTTTGTGTATAAACGAAGTTCGGTTATTTTTTTTAAAGTTTTATAAAAAAATATATAAAGTACCTCTTGTCTATATTTTACTGTAATGCGTTGCTTCTGTAAACAAAACGTTAGCGTATTCGAGGGACTTTAGGCGTAATAAAATCTTTATTTTTGGTACAAGCTTCGCTTTACGGTTTACCGTAAGTTTAATAGTAATGGACACTTTATATTGTGGGTGTTTTAAAGTTCTAAAAATATACGTAGATATACGTATTGTATATGTGTAAGAAAAACTTGAACTTTAATATTATTAAATAAATCGTCTAGAATCAATTTTTAACTAGAATTCAAAAAAGTAGAAAAAGATAAAGCTTATATAAATGAATCCGCAAACAATAATCACTATTCTAACAATAACTCTACCAATTTTTGGAGCGGTGTTGGTTATCTAATCAAACAAAGCATTGAAAAGAAAAAGGCATTAACTAATGAGGTAACTAAAGAAAGACGTGAGATTTATCAACAATATGTAAATTTAATTATTGATTTATTGGGAAACTCTAAAGTTAATAAAAAGAGTTCTACGAACCATATGTTGAAAGAATTGTATGCTTTTTATAAAAAATATGTTCTCTACGCTTCACCAAAAGTAATTAAAGCTTTTTCCAACTACTTTCAATTAATGTATAATCGAAATGAGGAAGAAGAAATAGACACAAAGCTACATTTACAATCTATGACCAAAATTATGATAGAAATGAGAAAAGATCTTGGGTTAAAAAATAAAGGACTTGGGAGAAATGGAGAAATGTTGATGAGAGCATTAATTAAAGATTATGATTCCATCTGGAAATAAAAAAAAAACAATAAATAACTAAAGCGAAAGATTTTTGCTCTAAATACTTTCATTAGTACTAGTAACTTTTTGAATGTATTTAATTCTAAACCCACAAATAAATCAAATTACCAATATTAAGCACTGCCAATACAAAAGTTGCAATAGTAATTCTATCAGGAAACTTATAGTTTACTCCAATAGCTATTAAAAGTAGTAATGGTATTATCAAGCCAGAATATAAACGCAGCGAATAGGTTTCCTTAGTGTTAGACTTTACATGCGTAGCACTATTAATTTCATTAAATATAAGTGAGGTCTTTAATTGTAACGTATCGTTTTCTTTTACTTGGAATTGAAAATCTTCGGAAGCATAAAAATCATAACTTTTAGTGTGTATGCTGTGCGATGTATGCGAATTGCCACCAGCATTATAATAGCGTTCAAACTTTGCTTTAGAGCTTAATGCCGTTTCTGTAATGGTCTGTCCTGTAAAGCTAAAATCTATAATGGCTACTACTGCAATTATTGCAGCAATGGCTAAAAGTATGGTTTGTAATTTTTTCATGATACTAGATTGGTAGCTTTTGTTTGAGGTTTGTTACAAAACCTAAGTTACGTTTATTTAATAAAAAACCACTTTACTTGCGCAAAGTGGTTTTGATTATCATGAAACATTGCGTTTCAATTTATGAGATTCCCGTTTTCACGGGAATTTATTTTATCATCTCGTAGCTACGCTTAATAAAGTTGGTTAACTCTTCTCCTTTTAAAAGGCCTTGAGATAAACGTGCTAAATCTAAACTTTGGTTTATTAAACGTTCTTGTTTCTTTTTCGTTTTCGTGTTAATAATTTCTCCAACAAGGTCAGAGTTTGTATTAACCACTAAGTTGTACATTTCTGGCATATTACCAAACATATTCATACCACCTCCACCAGTCGCTTGCATCTCTTTCATACGACGCATAAACTCAGGTTGTGTAATCATAAACGGAGAGGCAGCACTATCCATAGCTTCTAACTGTACCGTGAATTTTTCTGAAGGAATTACTTCTTTTAATAATTCGTCTAAAGCTTTCGTTTGGTCTTCATCTAATTTAGAAATCGTTGTATCGTCTTTCTTAATTAAATTATCTACGTGATCTGCATCTACACGTGTAAACGTGATGTTTTCTTTTGTGCTTTCTAATTTCTGAATTAAGTGTGATACAATAGGTGAATCTAATAATAAAACCTCGTAACCTTTTGCTTTTGCTGCTTCAATATAACTGTGTTGCTCGTCTTTATTAGAAGCATAAAGAATGACTAATTTGTCGTCTTTGTCTGTTTGGTTCGCTTTAATTTTATCGTATAACTCTTGGTATGTATGGTATGTGCCATCTACTGTTGGGTATAATGCAAATGCATCTGCTTTTTCGAAGAATTTTTCTTCAGATAGCATACCGTATTCAATAACAATTTTAATGTCATCCCATTTTGCTTCAAAATCCTCACGGCTATTGTTAAATAACGATTTTAATTTATCGGCAACTTTACGTGTAATGTAAGATGATATCTTTTTTACAGCGCCATCGGCTTGTAAGTATGAACGCGACACGTTTAATGGAATGTCTGGCGAATCAATAACACCGCGTAGCATAGTTAAAAACTCTGGTACAATACCTTCTACATTATCGGTTACAAAAACTTGGTTTTGGTATAACTGAATTTTATCCTTCTGCATGCTCATGTCCTGAGACATTTTTGGGAAGTATAATATACCAGTTAAGTTAAAAGGGTAATCTACATTTAAGTGAATGTGAAATAACGGTTCTTCGAATTGCATTGGATACAATTCTCTGTAGAAATTTTTATAATCGTCGTCTTCTAATTCTGTTGGTTGTTTTGTCCAAGCAGGATTAGGATTGTTAATAATATCGTCTACTGTAATTTTACGTTGTGGCTCTGTTGTTTCTTTACCCTCGGCATCCTTAGTTGTTTCTGGAGTATGTGTTGGGTCGTCTATTTCCTTTGTACCAAATTTAATTGGCACAGGCATAAACTTATTGTACTTGTTTAATAAGGTTTTTATTCTAGACTCTTCAAGGAACTCTGTAGAATCTTCAGCAATATGTAAAATAATTTCTGTACCTCTGTCTGTTTTGTCGTGTGCTTCTAAAGTAAATTCTGGAGAACCATCACACGTCCAATGTGCTGCTGGTTCATCTTTATGAGATTTAGTAATAATTTCTACTTTTTCGGCAACCATAAATGCAGAATAGAATCCTAAACCAAAGTGTCCTATAATTCCAGAATCTTTAGCAGAATCTTTATACTTATCTAAAAACTCTTCAGCTCCAGAAAAAGCTACTTGGTTAATGTATTTTTCAACTTCTTCAGCTGTCATCCCTAAACCTTGATCGATTATATGAAGTTTCTTTCCTTCTTTATCGATTTTAATTTCAATTTTTGGATCCCCATATTCAACTTTAGATTCCCCAATATTTGTTAGGTGCTTTAATTTTAAAGTTGCATCTGTAGCATTACTAATTAACTCACGTAAAAAGATTTCGTGGTCGCTGTATAAGAATTTTTTAATAAGCGGGAAAATGTTTTCAACGGATACGTTAATACTTCCTTTAGCCATAATTGATTAATTTTTATTTATCATTCTTGTATAGACAAGAACTTGTTTATATTTTTTATTGTCTTGTAACCAATAGTCAACAAAAATGCCAATTCCTAAAATATGACAAACTGACATTTTTAGTTGCAATAGTAAATTAGTTACATAAAAGAGGCGTAATGACATGGAAAATAATTTTCTTTAATATTTAGGTTTAATCTTGAAGTTAATATTGTTAAATTGCGACACTGTTTATTTCGAGTAGAAAGAAGTATAAGAGTAGTAATAAGGTAAATAAGATTTCCTTTTTTTAAGGAAATAAAAAACATAGTTTTTATGTATAATTCTAAAATAATAGGTTTAGGTCGTTTTGTTCCAGAGAACATAGTTACTAACGATGAGTTGTCTACCATGATGGATACTAACGATGCGTGGATACAGGAACGTACGGGTATTAAAGAAAGACGTTGGGTTAAAGATTCTGGAGATACTACTGCAACTATGGGTGTAAAAGCTGCCAAAATTGCGATTGAGCGTTCTGGGTTGGATAAAGATGATATCGACTTTATTATTTTTGCTACCTTAAGTCCAGATATGTATTTTCCTGGGCCAGGAGTACAAGTACAAGAGGCTTTAAATATTAAAACGGTTGGAGCTTTAGATGTTAGAAACCAATGTTCTGGTTTTGTTTATGCTATTTCTGTAGCTGACCAGTTTATTAAAACGGGGATGTATAAAAATGTTTTAGTAATTGGGTCAGAGCTACATTCCCATGGATTGGATAAAACGACTAGAGGTCGTGGTGTTTCTGTAATATTTGGAGATGGAGCAGGAGCAGCAGTTTTAACTAGAGAAGTAGATACTACAAAAGGTATTTTATCTACACACTTACACTCGCAAGGCGAGCATGCAAAAGAATTAGTGTTAGAAGCACCAGGAATGGGAACACGTTGGGTTACCGATATTATAGATGATAATAATGCCAATGATGAAAGTTACTTCCCGCACATGAATGGTCAATTTGTATTTAAAAATGCTGTGGTGCGTTTTAGTGAAGTAATTATGGAAGGGCTTACTAAAAACAAATTAGAGGTCTCAGATATAGATATGTTAATTCCGCACCAAGCGAATTTAAGAATCTCTCAATTTATACAGCGTAAATTTCAATTAGAAGACAACCAAGTTTATAATAATATACAACGTTATGGTAACACTACCGCAGCATCTATTCCTATTGCTTTAACTGAGGCTTGGGAAGAAGGCAAAGTAAAAGAAGGAGATACAGTGGTATTAGCTGCTTTTGGTAGCGGTTTTACTTGGGGAAGTATTATTATTAAGTGGTAACAAAATTCCTGTGTATACAGGAATCTCATTAATAAAACCCTTTAAATGAAAGTTATTTTAAAGAAAATATTAGGCGTATTATTTATATTAATAGGTGGCTTTTTATCGCTATCGTTATTAATACAAGCACCAAATACGGTAATAAACTCACTTGAAAGAAAAGAAGTTTCTGGATATGGAATGGCTTATGTATTTGGTATAATTATAGGTTTTCTTATTTTTTTAATCCCTATATACTTTCTATTTAAATTTGGTTTTAAATGGGTGTCTAATAAAAAGAAATCTAGAATAGAAGATGTTGGTAGTATTGGTGAAAATTAACATTAATAGAAATAAAAAAAGTCCTAAAACTCGAGTTTTAGGACTTTTTTACTAATTAACCAATATAAACTAAACTTTTGTTTACGAATGCTTTTCTAGGAAGACTAATTCAAATAAAATATATCGTATTCTGTTGTTGTTCTACTTATAAGACGAATATTTTTATGTTTTATTACATTGATTATCAATATTTAATGAAAAATTAACAAATAAGAGCTATTTTGTTAAGGTCCTGCTAAATTTTATATAGAATTTGCCATTGTGTAATATTTTGATACACTGTAATTAAATTTTTTTGTTTTATACATTAACAATATGTTATAAATACAGAAAACCAGTAAGCTAAAATATTAGCATCACTGGTTTTCTGCACTTTAAAATTACTTTGTGTAGAGCGTTTATAATTATATGCTATCTACAAAGTTTTTAAAGACTTCTTTATGGCGTTCTAAATCTAAATGAGAAGAAAGTGCTACACGTACAATGTAATCTTTATCTCCTTCCTTTGTTGTTCCTTGGGTAGATGTTGCAGGAATTGTCCAATAACATCCTTTTAATTGTCCGTAACTTACACAGAATTTACTTTCATTAGGGATTTCGGTAATCATTAAATTAATTAATTTAAGATTTAACGCTCTCTTGTATGTTTCTTTTTCTTCTTCGGTATTGCCTTTAGTTGGTAAGTCTAATGAAAAAACGGAAGGTGTAAACCCTTGCTCAGCTAATGTTTCAGACACAAAATTAATTTTTGCTTCGGGTAAAGTTTTATAAATAAAGTTTACAAACTCACGTGTGTTTTTATAGGCGTCATGAATTCTTTGATTCATAGATGGTAATTGCTTTGCTAGTATTTGGTACTGTAAGGCTGTTGCTTCGTTATCGCAAAGGTCTAGGTGTAATTCTATGTTTTCCATTAAGGCCTCTGCTTTTTTATTTGCTGTAGCATAGCCAGCTGTACACTGTCCACCGCTAGGAAACTTAGAGCCACTAACATAGGATATTGCTCTTACTGATGATAAGATGTCGTTTTCTCTCAAAAAGTGAACGTTGGGGCAAAAGGTTTGGTCTAAAATAAAAACAGGGTCGATAGCAATATCTCCGTTACTGGTTTTACGTTCTTTACTTAAAACGACTTTTAGTTTTAAAAGATCTGGAACTTCTACTCTAGGATTTGTTGGTATTTCTGCAATAATGTATGGTACAGCATCTTCTTTAGCAATTTTATCGAGTACCACATCAATGCTTTGTACCATATCTTGACCTCCATCTACCGGTAAGTCCATGACTTCTATATTATTATTACATGCCGCTACACGTCTTGCTTGGTCATTGGTGCCTCCATAACAATTTGGTGGTACAACAAACTTGATTTTTTTTCCTTGATGGTTTTCTATGGCATCATGAATTAATCCCATTGCAATTGCATATTGTATAGATAAACCACTAGAGCCAACAACAGCTTTAGTGGTTGTACCAGTAATTTGTTTAATAGAATTTAAAACACTTGTTTTATTGACTTCAATATCATTTTTTATGTTATCTGCAGTGTTTCTAACCAATTCATTTAATACTGTAAGGCAATTTGCCGGTGTCATGGCAATGGTTTCTCTTCTTCTTACATGTTGAATTTCTGAAATGTATTTTTCGTTTTCTTCGCCATTGGCTACTAAAATACTTCCGTAATGAGGATGAGAACTTACAAAGAAGTCTATATTTGGTGTTAGGTTAAAGTTACAAATATTGTCTTGTTCTGTAATGAAAACTGTGCTTCCGTTAAACTGAGGTATAGCATTAATATTTTCAACCTTTTTTAATTCAAAATTATAACCATAAACACGTTGTATTAGGTCTGCTTCAAAAATGGCAGGTAATTTATCGGTGTAAACGATTTGAGTATTTTTATTATCAAATAAATTTTTTCTTAGAATAGCTAAAATAGGTGTTGTTTTTGATGAAAAACTAATTACATTTTGTGGCTTTTGGTTGTTTAGTTTGGCAATTGCCCATTCTAATACGCAAGATAATGGGTGCCCTAGTCTAATATAATCGTAAGCTGTAGGAAGTTCTCTTAATGTTGAAGCATCAGCATTGTTAGTGTTAAATAAGTTTTCAAATTGCTCTAAAAATTCAACTTTAGCTTGTGCTTCATTATAAATATCTAATCGGTGCGTTGTTAGATTAAGCCAGTCTTTTGGCATGTTATCTAATACCGCTTTTATATAGTTTTGTATTGTATTGTCCTGCATTATTATTGTCTTTCAAAATAGTATTGCAAGATACTATTAATTAGTTTTTTTTTAATGTTTCAAAGTGGTTTTGTTGTATTGTATTACTAAAATTGAAACTTCAATTAATACAAGAGTCATTTGAATGCTTTTTAGAACAATTCCTTTTAAATTCCTAAAATGTAATATTAATAAGTTGTCGTTATAAGTACTTATTTAAAGCGTAATAATTAATAGTTTATAATAAAACAAAAGCCCAAAGTGTACGGCTTTGGGCTTTCTTAATTTAATAACCAGATATAACACTAACCATCAACTATTATGTTGGTTATTAAATATGTTTTAAAGGAATCCTCCTCCAGATTTTTCGTTATCATCTCTGTTTTTACGAGATTTAGCTCTGTATTTTCCGCCGCCAAAACGGTAGGTTAAGCTTCCTTGTATGGTATTGCTTTCCCAGTTGAATCCACCAACTTGTCTAAATGGCCTTGTACCATTAAAAGCAAATTCCATAGTGTCGAAAATATCATTGTAATTTAAACTAAATGACCCTTTGCCTTGAGCAAAACTTATACGAGCACCAAGGTTTACAAAATACATAGGTTCTAAATCGAATTGTAAGGTTTTGTTTTTTCCTCTGTAAAAACCAAAAGCTGTAAATGATAATGTTTTAGTGGCTTTAAAATTGTTAAACATTCTAAAGTTCCATGCAACATTAGTTACTTCAGAAACATCTGTAATAATATCATTAACTGTTGCTGTTTCTATAGGTGCATTTAAACGCTCGGAAATTCCTTTTTGTTTTTGTGAGTACAAATCGAAACTACCATTAATACTCCACCAAGTTGTAGGGCGGTAATTGCTAGATAATTCAAACCCATAAGCTGCTGTATCATCAAAATTGTCATGTGTTAAAATTAATCGGCCAGAGTTTACATCGGTTCTGTCTACAAATAAGGCCCTGTTTATTTCGTCTGATATTAAACGGTAGAATACGCCAGCAGTAACACTTCCTTTTTTTAATTGTCTTGTGTAATTAACTTCTAGAGAGTTGGTAAATTGTGGCTCTAAATTAATGTTACCAAAAGAGGATAGTAATGGTGTAGCCCATTCTCTAATAGGGTTTACTTGCCCAATACCAGGTCTGTCTACTCTACGACTATAGCTTAATTGGTAAGAGTTTTTTTCAGAAGGTGTATACGTAAAAAAGGCTGAAGGGTACACTTCAAAATAATCATTATTAAAGGTTATTGTGTTTATGTCGTTAGAGTTAACCTCTCTTTCTATAGCTATAGCATCTACATTAACACTTTCTAATCTGGCTCCTATTTGGTAAGTCCATTTTTCAAACTTTTTACTAAAGCTAGCATATGCAGAATAAATATCTCTTGTGTAATCGAAATCTGTACTTGGTGTAGGTCTTAAATCACCCGAAGCATTAAACGATTCTCCAGTAGATGCATAACTAATGTCTGTGTTAAATAAACGTGCTTGTAAGCCTAATTCTAATTTGGTTGTTTCAGATAACGGATTTACATAGTCTAAATTAATCGTGGTACGTTCTCTATCTGTTTCATTAAAATCTCTAAAGTCGTTGGTGTTTCCTAATTGAAATTTATAGTTTAACGGGTTTTTACTATCGTAAATATTATAATCTGCTTCTAGTTCTATATTATGGCCTTCTTTTTCGAAATCTAATTTGTAATCGAAATTGTATTGAGAAGAGCTATTATCATCTTTAGATACAAAGGTTTGGCTTTGATTGAAATTACTATCATCAAAAAAGAATGCTTTTGTAGAGCCTAAAGTACTATTATCTGAAACATTTTGATTAGTGAAAAATGAGATCGTATTTTTATCATTTAAATAAAAATCTAAACCTACTTTATATAAATGCGATTTTCTGCTATCTAAAAACGAAAACAATTGTTCTGAGTTATTGTCTGGTCTTGAAATATTTCCACGATTTTGATTTTTTGAAATATTGTTGCTGTAATTTCCGTAGAGATTAAATTTTCCGTTACGGTAGTTTAAACCTAAAGCACTATTAAATTTGGCTTGTTCCTCGTGTGCTAACCCAATACTAAAGTTACCATTAAAACCTATTAAGGTATTTTTGTGTAGCACAATATTTATAATACCACTCATGCCTTCAGGATTATATTTTGCTGATGGGTTTGTTATTAATTCAATAGATTTAATAGCTGTTGAAGGAATTTGTCTTAATAATTGAGCTGTAGGAATATTAGATAATTTGCCGTCTACCATAACACGTACATTCTGGTTGCCACGAAGGCTAATGTCTCCAGTTTGTTGGTCTATACTTACAGAAGGAATACCAACCATAAGTTCTGAAGCCGTTCCTGTAGCTGCTAAATCTTTACCAATAGTTATAACCTTTCTATCTACTTTTTGTTGTATCGTAGAGGTTTCTGCAACAATTGTAACTTCGTCCAGTCCGGTGGCTGTTTCTTCAATTTTAATAACGCCTAAATTTACTGTTGTATTTTTTTTATCTATTGTAGCCTCTAAAGTTATGGTTTTATAACCTACATATTGAATGCTTACACTATGTTTACCAACTGGAATAGATTCAATTTTAAATATTCCATTATCGTTTGTAATACCTCCAGTAATGATTTCTCCTTTTGTATTTTTTACTACAATACTAACATAAGGTAAGGGTTCGTTTAATGTTGCGTCTAAAACTTTACCAGTAATAGTTCCAGATTTTAGAAACTCTTTTTTTACTGAAGTTTGTGCTTGGATTGTTAGTGTGATTAGAAAAGCACCTAACAAGAGTAGTTTTTTCATCTTGATTGATTGTGTTTATGATTGATTGATGTAATTTAGTAATACAGTTAAGACTCCTATTTTTTTATTCTGTTACTAGTTTTAACAATACTTAACATATTTTAACATTTTATGACTAAAAAAACATTGGTGCTCGGCGCCTCTTTAAAACCCAATCGCTATTCTAATATGGCTATACGTAAATTAGTAAATTACAATCATGATGTTGTTGCTCTTGGTTTAAGGGCAGGTGAAGTTGCCGGCGTATTTATAGATACCGAGTTAAAAGAGTATAATGCTGTAGATACAATAACATTGTACTTAAACCCTAAACGTCAAGAACAGTATTACGATTATATTGTATCCTTAAAACCAAAGCGTGTTATTTTTAATCCAGGAACAGAAAATTCAATATTGTATACTATTCTAAAAGAGCATAATATTGAGTTTGAGATTGCGTGTACGCTGGTATTACTATCTTCTAACCAATATTAGTTGTCGTTTTTTTAGAAATAAATAAAAGACCAATAAAAGTTAATAAGCCATTAACTATTAATATTTCGAACCCAAACTCGTAACCAAACAGGAGTTCCTTAGAGAACATGTTCATAATATATGATACTATAGGAGCAATTAAAGCAATGAGCCAGACCCATTGGTCTTTTATATACTTTTTAGTTAAAATACCAAAAGCAAATAGACCTAATAAAGGGCCGTAAGTATAGCCTGCAGCTTTAAATAACTCCCAAATAACAGAGACATCTGTAAAAATATAATGGAAAATAACAATAACAACAACAAGTATAATGCTAAATAAAACGTGTACTTGCTTACGTATTGTTTTTTGTTTAGACTTCGCTTTTTTATCTAATTCAATAATATCAATACAAAAAGAAGTAGTTAAAGAGGTTAAAGCAGAATCTGCACTAGAGTATGCCGCAGCTATTAAACCAAGAAGGAAAAATGCAGAAGTAATAATGCCTATTTCTGGTAACATAGCTATGGTAGGGAATAAATCATCTTTTGTAGCAGTAATTCCATTTTGAGTAGCATATTGAGTTAACATAAGGCCTAATGCTAAAAATAATAAATTAACAAAAACGAGGACAATGCTAAAAGATACCATGTTTTTTTGAGCCTCTTTTATATTCTTACAGGTTAAGTTTTTTTGCATCATGTCTTGATCTAGTCCAGTCATAGTAATAGTAATAAATATACCAGCAAGAAAACTTTTAATAAAGTATTGAGGATTGTTAGAGTCTCCAAAAAAGAAAACTTTACTCATGGCGCTATCTTTTACATTTGTATAGACTTCAGAGATGCTATTTAAATCCAAAGCCTGAGCCAAAAATACAATAGCTACAATTACAGAAATAAGCATAAATAAGGTTTGTAGCGTATCTGTAAAAATAATAGTTTTTATTCCGCCTTTAAATGTATATAGCCAAATTAAGGCAATGGTAATTATTACAGTTATAGGAAAAGGTATAGAAAATTGATTAAAAACCAATAACTGTAACACTTTTGCTACTAAAAATAAACGAAAAGCAGCACCAATTGTTCTAGAAATTAAAAAGGCAATAGAGCCTGTTTTGTAGCTTGTTTTACCAAAACGATCTTTTAAATAAGTATAAATAGACGTTAAATTTAATTTATAATATAATGGTAATAAGACATAAGCAATAACCAAATACCCAACAAAATAGCCTAAAACAACCTGAAAATAACCAAACTGTTTAGTTTCTACAGCTCCAGGAACAGATATAAAAGTAACACCAGAAAGAGAAGCACCTATCATACCAAAAGCGACCAGATACCATGGGGCAGATTTGTTAGCTTTAAAAAAAGCATTGTTAGAATCTTCTTTACCAGTAAAGTAGGAAATTATAACAAGTACAGCAAAGTAAGAGATTATTAAAAGTAATATGTGTAATGGTTTCATGAATTGTTTTATTTTTCAATGCTAAAATAGTATTTTTACATTCTAAACACTTCGTTTTTTAAATGAAACACATTTATTTGTAAGGCATAAGTGTTATCAATAAAAAAAATATTAAGTAATGGTTTTTTTATTAGGGTAAACTATGCATAAACTGTTTACTTAGTTATAATTAAGTATTAATAAAAAAGACTCCTCATAATCTATAAAACAAAATTATTTTAAATGAAACATTTTATCAATTTATTCTTTATTATCGCTTTTGCATCTACGGCTTGGTCTCAAGACTACAAAGAAATGATATTAAAAGGAACTTACACTGTACAAGAAATTCAAGTAAAAGCAGAAGCTTATTTTGCTAAAGTAGGAAAAGAGAGAGGTAAAGGTTATAAACCATATAAAAGATGGGAGTATAATGCTTTAAGAAATATGGATGAAAATGGCTACCTTAAATCTGCCGATTTTTATTATAATGAATTAGAAAAGTACAATAAAAATAAAAATAGTAATATAAGTGGTTTGGCTAGAACAACTGAGGGGGCTTGGGAGCAATTAGGACCAACATATTGGAATGCAACAAGTGGCTGGAATCCAGGAGTTGGTAGAATAACATCTATTAGCGTAGAAACAGCAAATACAAACCATATTATTGTTGGAGGAGCTTCTGGAGGTGTTTGGAGAACAACAGATGGAGGTGCAACTTGGGCGGTGTTAACAGACAATTTATCTAACTTAAGAGTTTCTGCTTTAACAATAAACCCATTAGATAATACTAACTACTTTTGGGGATCATCTGGAGGGAATATATTCAGTTCTACAGATTCTGGAAATACATGGAATTTGCTAGCAGACACAGGTGATGGAAGTGTAAATAAAATTTTAATAGATCCTACAGATGCAACCAAAATGTATTGTAGTGTTCAAGGTGGCGGAATATATAAGTCTACAGATTCTGGAGCTAGTTGGAACATTATTCACCCTTTAGCTACAAATGGATATGATATAGAGTTTAAACCAGGAACTACAAGTACAATCTATGCTACAGGTAATAAGTTTTTTAAATCTACAGATGGAGGTGTTACATTTACAACAGACGATCCATTAAATGCTTACAGTCAAGAATACGTATCTGGAACAACAAATTGGCAAACTGCTGGAACAAACCAAAATGGAACAGTATCAGCAAAAACAGGAAGCAATTTAGGAATCTTTTATGTAGGTAATTTTAGTCACCCAGTAACACGATTAATAGCTCCAGTACAAAACTTAACAGGTGCTACAAACCCACAACTTAAATTCTCGTACACAAATGTTAATTGGTCAGGAGATATAGACGAGTTAAAAATAGTATATAAAACATCTGCAGCAGGAGCATGGACAGAATTAGCAAACTATACAACAGAGAAAAATGCTTGGGAAGACATTACAATTAATTTACCAAACCCTTCAGCAGAATATTACATTGCATTCGAAGGGAAATCTAACTACGGAAGAGGTTTAACACTAGACGATATTAGTATAGAAGACCCTACATTAGGTGTGCTTTTTGAAAATGGATTTGAATCTAATTCAAATTCTCCTTTAAGTAGTGGGCCAAAAATGATGGGAGTATCAGTAGATAATGATCAGGTTGTTTACATTTTAGAAGCCTCTAATAGTGTGTTTGGAGGGTTTTACAAATCTGAAGATAGTGGAGAAACCTTCGTGAAATTAGACCACGGAACCAATAACTACTTTGGCTACAGTTCTACAGCAAATGATAACAGTGGGCAAGCACCAAGAGATATGGACATTGCAGTAAATCCTAATAATGTAAACGATGTACACATCGCAGGAATTTTATCTTGGAGATCTACAAATGGAGGTGTAAGTTTTAATATTACCTCTCAATGGATACCAGGAAATGCAGCAAGTGAAAATATAGGATATTGCCATGCAGATATAGATATTTTAGAATACGTAGGAGGGAAACTTTACGTAGGAAGTGATGGCGGAATATTTGTCGCAGACAATCCATTAGTAGTTAATAGTACTTACTATAGAGATCTTACAAATGGTTTAGGAATTAGACAGTTTTATAAAATAGGAGTGAGCCAAACAGATCCAGAGGTAGTAACCGGAGGTTCTCAAGATAACGGAACATCTGTGTATAACGATACAGGTAACTGGAACGATTGGTTAGGAGCAGATGGAATGGAAACCTTTGTAGATAAAAATAATAGGAATATTTTATATGGAACGGTTCAGTTTGGATCGCTAAATAAATCTACAAACCAAGGACAAACTAGATTTGGTTTACCATCACCAGATGGTAAATCGGGGAATTGGATAACTCCTTTTGAGCAAGACCCTACAGTACAAAATACAATATATTCTGGTTACGATCAAGTATATAAATCTACAAATGGAGGGAATAACTGGACAGCAATATCTCAAGTATTTATACCAGGTACTAACCCAACAAACTTAAATCACCTTAAAATAGCACCATCTAACAACAACATTATGTATGCTGCAATAGGAAGTAACTTGTATAAAACAAGTAATGGAGGAAACACTAATTGGGTAGCAGTAACAGGTTTTACAGGTAGCATTAATTCTATAGCAATACACCCAACAGATGCTAATAAAATAGCAATAGCAACAACTGGAAACCAAAAAGTATATGTAAGTACAGATGGAGGAACAACTTGGACTTCTTATTTAAAAAACTTACCAGATTTTAATGCATTAGCATTAGTGTGGTCAGATTACTTACAAGAAGGATTGTATGTAGGAATGAACTATGGTGTATTCTATATTGATACTTCAAATGCACTTGCAGATTGGCAATCGTTTAGTAATAATTTGCCTAATGTAGAAATTAGTGAGTTAGAAATTAATACAGCAAATAATAAATTATATGCAGGTACATATGGGCGTGGATTATGGAGAACAAATTTATACGAATCACAATTAAGTGTAGATGAAGTTACGGTATTAAATACTTTAACAATATATCCAAACCCGGCAACTAACGCTGTTAACCTATCATGGGATAAAAATGAAAAGGTGTCTGTAAAACTATATAACACTTTGGGGAAACTGGTATATTATACAAAAAATAAAGATTTAACTAATAATTTAAAAATAAACACTTCTAATTATGCTGCAGGTTTATACTTTGTAAGTGTAAATACAGTAAAAGGATTAATTACTAAAAAAATAATTATAAAATAATTAGAGATACAATAGTTTTAATTAAATAACACAACATATAAGCCCAAAACAAGATTCTTGTTTTGGGCTTTTTTACATAATAGAAATGGTTAAAAAATTGTAATTTCGCAACTATGGAATTTTCATCTAAACTATTATCAAATGCTGTAAACGAAGTATCGCAATTACCAGGAATAGGTAAACGTACAGCTTTACGTTTGGTATTGCATTTATTGCGCCAGCCAAAAGAACAAACAACAGCATTAGCAGGAGCATTGCAACTTATGCGTAACGATTTAAAATTCTGTAAATCTTGCTACAACCTTAGTGATGTAGAAATCTGCGAGATTTGCTCTAATCCTATGCGTAAAAAGGAAATTATATGTGTGGTTGAAGATATTAGAGACGTTATGGCTATAGAAAATACAGCATCTCATAAAGGATTGTATCACGTTTTAGGCGGGAAAATATCTCCTATAGATGGTGTTGGTCCTCATGATTTAAACATAACTAGTTTAGTAGAAAAAGTGAAGGCAGGAGAAGTAAAAGAACTAATCTTTGCATTAAGTCCTACAATGGAAGGCGATACTACCAATTTTTATATTTATAAACAAATACAAGGGTTAGAAGTAGAAATGTCTACAATTGCAAGAGGAATCTCGGTAGGAGATGAATTGGAGTATGCAGATGAAATTACGTTAGGGCGAAGCATTTTAAACCGTATTCCGTTTGAAGCCTCTTTAAAGCATTAAACTTTAATTCTTATTTTTTGAAACTTTCGGTAATCATACTAAATTATAATGTCTGCAACTTTTTAGAGCTGTGTCTACAAAGTGTAGAAGCCGCAATAGTTGGTTTAGATGCAGAAATTATAGTCGTAGATAATAACTCTAAAGATGAGAGTTGTAGTATGGTTAAAACTAAGTTTCCTAATGTAAAATTGATAGAGAATAAAGAAAACTTTGGCTTTTCTAAAGGGAACAATATTGGTATTGCAGAAGCTAAAGGCGAATATTTATGTATTTTAAACCCAGATACCGTAGTTGCAGAAGATACATTTAAAAAAGTATTAAATTTTGCAGATAGTAAAACGAATGTAGGCATAGTAGGTTGCAAATTAGTAGATGGTAATGGCGATTTTTTACCAGAAAGTAAACGAAACATCCCTACGCCAAGCATAGCAATTAAAAAAATATTAGGAAACGCTAATAGTTACTATGTAAATACACTTGATGAGAATGCTATTGGGCAAACAGCTATTTTTGTAGGCGCTTTTATGCTAATAAAAACAAAAGTATATAAAGAAGTAAATGGTCTAGATGAAGATTACTTTATGTATGGGGAGGATATCGATCTGTCCTATAAAATTATTAAAGCGGGTTACACGAGTTACTACTATGGCGAAACCACAATCATTCATTATAAAGGAGAGAGTACGTTAAAAGATAAGACCTATGCTAAACGCTTTTATGGAGCCATGCAGATTTTTTATAAAAAGCATTTTAAAAACAATCTACTATTTGATGCTTTAGTTTGGTTGGGTATCCAATCGGCAAGGTTTATAAGTAATAATACAGAAGAAGTATTACCAGTAGTAAAACAATATGCATTTATTTCTAATGCAAATAATAACGCGTTAGAGTCTAAATTATCAAAACCAGTTATTTTAGCTTCAGTTGAAACACCAATTACAGAAAATACACAAGTAATCTTTAATGCAAATACGGTGAGTTACAAGGCTATAATTGAACAAATAACAAATTCAGAAAAAAATAAAGGCATCACATTTAAAATACTTCCAAAAAGTAGTAATTTTATCCTTGGAAGTCACTCCTCTAAAAGTAGAGGAGAAGTGATAACCTTTTAAGAATCATTTTATTAAAATTTAGAAACTCAAAATTGTATTGAATAGATAAAGAAATAAGCTATTTTTTATTAATTTTGCAATCTGAAACAAAAAAAACAGCTTTAGATTATTAATATGGCAAGATTTGAACTTAAATTACCAAAAATGGGAGAAAGCGTTGCAGAAGCAACGATTACCTCTTGGCTAAAAGAAGTTGGAGAAACTATTGAAGCAGATGAAGCAGTCTTAGAGATTGCTACAGACAAAGTTGATAGCGAAGTACCAAGTGAAGTAGACGGTGTTTTAGTTGAAATCCTCTTTAATGTAGATGATGTTGTACAAGTAGGACAAACAATAGCTGTTATAGAAACAGAAGGAGAAGGTAATGCTACCGCAGAAGTGCCTAAAGCAGAAGCAGCTCCTGTAGCTGCTGTACAAGAAGTTGAAAAAGCAGTAAACGTAGCTAAAGAAACTGCAGCAGCTGTTGTGTCTAGTGGCGATCGTTTCTACTCGCCATTAGTTAAAAATATGGCTAAGCAAGAAGGTATTGGTCAAGCAGAGTTAGATGCTATTGCTGGAACAGGCAAAGATGGCCGTGTTACCAAGGCAGATATGTTAGCCTATTTAAAAAACAGAGAAAGTCAACCAGCAGCACAATCTGCCGCACCAGTTGCTCCTGCAAAACCATCTGCACCAAAACAAGCGAAAACAGAAACGGCTCCAGTTATAGCGAGTGGAGGTGATGAGATTATAGAAATGACTAGAATGGGCAAATTGATTGCGCATCATATGGTAGAATCTGTACAAACAAGTGCACACGTACAAAGTTTTATAGAAGCAGATGTTACTAAAATCTGGAACTGGAGAAAGAAAGTAAAAGCAGATTTTGCAAAACGTGAAGGAGAAAACTTAACGTTTACACCAATATTTATGGAAGCAGTTGCAAAAGCATTACGCGATTTCCCTATGATGAATATCTCTGTGCAAGGCAACACTATTATAAAAAAGAAAAATATTAACCTTGGTATGGCGGCAGCCTTACCAGATGGAAACTTAATTGTTCCTGTTATTAAAAATGCAGATCAGCTTAATTTAGTTGGTATGACTAAAGCTGTTAATGATTTAGCAAGCAGAGCTCGTGACAATAAATTAAAACCAGACGATATACAAGGCGGAACTTACACTGTTACTAATGTAGGAACGTTTGGGAGTATTATGGGAACACCTATAATAAACCAACCACAAGTAGGTATATTAGCTTTAGGAGCAATACGTAAAGTACCAGCAGTTATAGAAACACCAGAAGGAGATTTTATAGGTATTCGTTACAAGATGTTTATGTCTCACTCTTACGACCATCGTGTTGTAAACGGAGCACTTGGAGGACAATTTGTAAAAGCTGTTAAAGATTATTTAGAAGCTTGGGACAGTAATAGAGAGTTATAACAAACCCCCTGTGTACACAGGAATTCATAATAATATAGAAAAGCACAGTTTTAGGACTGTGCTTTTTTTGTTAATATGTCACGTACTAAAATAAGCTAACCAGAATTTAAATTTTTTAATAAAAAAGTCAGGTAATTTATAATCATTTTTAAAACGAAGTAATTATATAATTAACAATATCATAATTAATAAAAAAATCCCTTCATATGGCAAGTAATGCTATATTCTTGAATAAATTAGAAAAGGCTAATCGTTACAAAATATTAGATGTAAAGCAATAAAACAACTTCTTAAAATGTGCTATTTTAAAAGTGAAAATAACATAATAGAATTATATTTGCATAACACATACACTAATTACATGGAATTAAACTTAAGGAAACCTATTTGTTTTTTTGATTTAGAAACAACAGGAGTTAATATATCTAAAGACAGAGTGGTAGAAATATCAATACTAAAAGTCTACCCAAACGGGAATAAAGAAAGTAAAACATGGTTAGTAAACCCAGAAATGCCTATACCGCCAGAAGTGTCCTTAATACATGGTGTAACAGATGAGCGTGTTGCAAACGAACCAACATTTAAAGAACTCTCGAAAGAGATACATGCCATGATTAAAGATTCGGATTTGGCAGGATTTAACTCTAATCGATTTGATATCCCTTTATTAGCAGAAGAAATGTTACGTGCCGATGTAGATTTCGATATGAAAAATCGTGTAGCCATAGATGTACAAACTATTTTTCATAAAATGGAAAAAAGAACACTAGGAGCAGCCTATAAGTTTTATTGTGATAAAGATTTAGAAAATGCACATACAGCCGAAGCAGATACACTAGCAACGTACGAAGTATTAAAAGCGCAAATAGAACGCTACGATGAGGTAGAAAATGACACTAAGTTTTTAGCAGAATTTAGCTCTCACAAAAAGTTTGCTGATTTTGCGGGATTTATAAGTTTTAATAAAGAGGGAGAAGAATGTTTCTCTTTTGGTAAGCATAAAGGAAAGCGAGTGTTAGATGTGTTAGATAAAGAACCAGGGTATTTTGGTTGGTTGCTAAATGCAGATTTTCCATTATATACAAAAAAGGTACTAACAAGTATAAAATTAAGAGCCTTTAATAATAAGCTGTAATTATGAAGCTAATATGCATAGGTAGAAACTATACCGAACACATTAAAGAATTAGAAAACGAAAAACCAACAGATCCCGTTGTGTTTTTAAAACCAGATACGGCAATATTACTTAAAAAACAGCCTTTTTTTATACCAGAATTTTCTAACGATGTTCACCACGAAGTGGAAATTTTAGTAAAAATAAATAGAGTAGGTAAGTATATAGATAAAAAATTTGCTCATAAATATTACAACGAAATAGGCATAGGTATAGACTTTACAGCAAGAGATTTACAAGCTAAACTAAAAGCAAAAGGATTGCCTTGGGAAAAAGCAAAAGCCTTTGATGGAGCAGCTGTAATAGGTGAGTGGTTGCCTAAAAACGATTTTGAAGACCTTGATAATATTAATTTTTCTCTAAAAAAGAATGATGTTACTGTACAACAAGGAAATACAAGTTTAATGTTATGGAAAATTGATGAGTTAATCGAATATGTGTCAAAATATTTTACTTTAAAGATTGGAGATATTATCTTTACAGGAACACCAGCCGGAGTTGGCAAGGTGAGCCCCAATGATAAACTAAAAGGATATATCGAGGATAAAGAATTATTTTCGATTACAGTAAAATAATGGAACAACACTACAAACTACATCGATTAAGGGAATTAGCAGATAATGACGAAAGTTTTATTTTAGCATTAGCACAAACTTTTTTAGAAGAAGTACCAGCAGATGCAGAAATACTAAAACAAGCCGTAACAGATAAAAACTATTTAGCAACTTACCAAACTGCGCATAAAATGAAACCAACTATAGATATGTTCGAGTTAGGGGTTTTAGACTTATTAATAGAAGTGCAAGATTGGGGTAAGTTTGAAAAAGCTGAAGACGATGTTACCGAACAATTAAATACAGTGTTAAATGCAATAAATAATGCTTCAGAAGAACTAAAATCTGATTTTAATATATAATGCAAGCAGAAATAATTACTATTGGCGATGAAATTCTCATTGGGCAAATAGTAGACACAAATTCAGCATATATAGGTAAGGCTCTCAATAGTATAGGCGTTTCGGTATACCAAATAACATCTATACAAGATGAAAAGGCGCACATATTAAAAGCCTTAGCAGAAGCAGAAACAAATGCAGATATCATTATTATAACAGGAGGCTTAGGCCCAACCAAAGATGATATAACTAAACACACTATAGCAGAATATTTTGATGATACCTTAGTTAGAGATGACGCTGTATTAAAAAATATTGAGTGGCTTTGGAAAACCTATATAAAAAAGCCATTACAACAAGTTAATAAAGATCAAGCATTAATACCTAGCAAATCTATAGCGCTAATGAATACCGTTGGAAGCGCACCAGGAATGTGGATTGAAAAAGAGAATAAAGTCTTTGTATCCATGCCAGGCGTGCCTTTTGAGATGAAAAAGCTAATGGAGGATGCGGTATTACCAAAGCTAAAAGTAAAATACAAACGACCGTATATATTACACAAAACCTTATTAACGTATGGTTTAGGAGAAAGTATTTTGGCAGAACGTATTAGTGATTGGGAAGATGCCTTGCCAAATTATATAAAGTTAGCTTACCTACCAAACTTAGGTAAAGTAAGACTACGCCTATCTGCAAAAGGAGACGACGAAACAAAGGTTAATGCAGAAGTAGAACGGCAAATAGAAGCCGTTTTACCATTAATACAAGATGTCTTTGTAGGTTTTGAAGAAAAAAATGAAACACTAGAAGTTTTATTAGGAAAAGAATTAACCAAGCGTAATTTAACCTTAGCAACAGCAGAAAGTTGCACAGGAGGAAAAATAGCAGAAGTATTTACAGCAAATGCAGGAGCCTCTGCTTTTTTTAAAGGCGGGTTAGTTACTTATGCTACACAATCTAAAATAGAAGTGCTAGACGTACCCGAAGACATTATAAAAACACATTCAGTAGTTAGTGCTCAAGTTGCTGAAGTCATGGCAAAAAATGTAAGAACACTATACAAATCAGATTATGCAATAGCAACAACAGGAAATGCAGGACCAGAAAAAGGAGACTCAGATGCAGAAGTAGGAACTGTTTTTATAGCTTTAGCAACTAAAAAAGGTGTTATTTCACATAAATTTGAATTAGGAAACCATCGCATTAAGGTTATAAATAAAGCGGTAAACAAGGCTTTAGAGACCCTTCAAAAAGAAATTTTTAAAAATTGATAAAAAATTGATTGTCATAACTTAAAGATTTCATATATTTGCACCTCGATTTTTAATAACATTTAAAGTAGAAGTAATGTCAAGAGTTTGTGAACTTACAGGGAAGGTAGCAATGGTTGGAAACAACGTATCTCACGCTAAGAATAGAACGAAGCGTAAATTCAACGTGAACTTAATAAAAAAGCGTTTCTTCATTGCTGAAGAAGATAAATGGGTAACTTTAAAAGTTTCTACATCAGCTTTAAAAACAATCAACAAGATTGGGATTGCTGCAGCAATAAAAGACGCTAAATCTAAAGGATTTTTAAAATAATAGCCAAAACGCGCTTAAAGAAATAAAGACATGGCAAAGAAAGGAAATAGAATACAAGTAATATTAGAGTGCACAGAGCACAAAGCATCGGGACAGCCAGGTACTTCTCGTTATATTACAACAAAAAATAAAAAGAATACTCCGGACAGAATGGAAATAAAGAAATTTAATCCAATCTTAAAGAAAATGACCGTTCACAAAGAAATTAAGTAATTAGACATTGTCACGTAAGTGGTAATATCAAATATATAATATTATGGCAAAGAAATCAGTAGCATCGTTACAAACAGGTTCAAAGCGTTTATCTAAAGCGATAAAAATGGTGAAATCTCCAAAAACAGGAGCTTACATGTTTGTTGAATCCATTATGGCACCAGACTTAGTAAACGATTTCTTAAACAAGAAATAGTATTACTTTCTACACAATATATAAAGCTGCTTTCATAAAGAAAGCGGCTTTTTCTGTATCTATTAATATGTAGAGCGAAAAGCTAAAATCTTTTATAAAAACGATTAAGCATATTAAAAAAATATTCTTTTCTTTATACCTAAATTTAATGACAATATTTCAGTCCTCCCTTTTAGGCTTAACTATTGCTATTAAATATTTGGGCGTTACCGATAGGTTGGGCTTTTACAACATGCTATTTTTGTTAAAAAGAGCATCAACAAGTTGTTTTAATCCCTAGCGCACATTTAGATAATAAAATGTATTTTGCTAACCGTTAAGTACATCATTAAAACCACAAGCAAAAAAATGAGCTTTTTTAAAAAAATATTTTCTTCAGAGAAAAAACAAACATTAGATAAAGGTCTAGAAAAAACAAGCACCAGTTTTTTAGGGAAACTAAGTAAAGCCGTTGCAGGAAAATCTAAAGTAGACGATGATGTTTTAGATAACCTAGAAGAAGTATTAGTATCTAGTGATGTAGGCGTAAATACAACACTAAAAGTAATTGACAGAATAGAAGCACGAGTTGCTAAAGATAAATATTTAGGAACCGACGAATTAAATAGAATTCTACGTGAAGAAATAGCAGGACTACTATCGGAAACCAATACAGGAGAAGAAACCGATTACGTAGTGCCAACATTGCCAAAACAAGCAAATGGTAAAAAAACGCCGTATGTGTTAATGGTAGTAGGTGTAAACGGAGTAGGGAAAACAACAACTATAGGAAAACTAGCCTACCAATTTAAAAAGCAAGGCCTAAAAGTAGTACTGGGAGCAGCCGATACCTTTAGAGCAGCAGCAATAGACCAATTACAAGTCTGGGCAGATCGAGTAGACGTGCCAATGGTGCGCCAAGAAATGGGAAGCGACCCAGCAAGTGTAGCTTTCGATGCTTTAGAATCTGGAGTCTCTCAAGAAGCAGACGTTATTATAATAGACACCGCAGGGCGCTTACATAATAAAGTTAACTTAATGAATGAGCTAACCAAAGTAAAACGTGTTATGCAAAAAGTAGTTGGAGATGCACCACACGATGTATTATTAGTATTAGATGGTTCAACAGGGCAAAATGCTTTTGAGCAAGCTAAACAATTTACAGCAGCAACCGAAGTAACCTCATTAGCAGTAACAAAGCTTGATGGAACAGCAAAAGGAGGCGTTGTTATAGGTATAAGCGATCAATTTAAAATACCTGTAAAATATATAGGAGTAGGAGAAGGTATAGAAGATTTGCAAGTTTTTAATAAATACGAATTTGTAGACTCTTTTTTTAAGTAAATAAATATGCATTATTAGAAGAAGAACTAATTAAACTTGAAGCATCGAGAACAGAAAATATTAAAAACAATAACTATAATTGTACTAATATATTCTGTATTTCAAGCTTTAACAAGCTTAGTCAATGTTTTAACAATAGTATATAACTCAACTTTTCTAATAGAGCCATAAAAGAAAAGATAGAAAGCCTTTCCAAAAACTTAGAAAAAAACAAGCTTAATACTCAAAATAAAGAAACTGTGTCTAGTGAATATGGTTTTACTATAAACACAGAACAAGCAACTTATATAGAAAATACAGAAACTAACTACCATTCTTACACCTTTCCTATACAGAGGCCTATAGAAACAGAATATCTTGAAAACCTAGTGCTTAGTGTACAAAATGATGAAACCTATAAACTAGCTTTAACTACATATAATATTACAGAACAAGAGAAACAACTGATACTAGACAAGGCGACTATTAATTTAGAAGGTAAGATTACTATTACTTATCTCGAAGATGAAAACTTAATAGACGCTTTATTAAATAAAGCAACAACTACAGAGCAGTGTTTAGTTTATGACTATAGCTATGGTGCGTGCGATAATGGTGATACTTACATACATGAACCTCAGCCTTTTGCTAATGGTGGTATGTGCACAGGTTCTACACAAACAATTATAGGAGCAAGCTACGATATGGATTGCCTAGATGGTATTAGTACAGATAACGGCTCACCAGGTATTGGTACAGATAGCACCAATACAGGTACAAATACTAATAACCAAACCGATAACGGAGGAGCAGATCCAACAAGCATAGTAGTTACTGCCCCAGTAGTTTTGCAACCATGGCAGCAAGTGGTTTCTTGTTTAAATACAATTAGCGAAACGGGTAACAATGGGTTTACCTCAGAAATGGCTGCTTGGTTGCAGACTCAGTCAAAATGTGTTAGTGGTAGTATAAACAACTTTCTCAGTAAAAATTCTTGTAATGAAAAGGCACAAGAAATCGCTATTTTAGCGATAGAAAATTCTATGAATAATGAAAACGCTTTTCTCCCATTTACAATAGACCCTTTACAAATTCAAGCTGAATATAACCCAAATTTATTTGGTGATGCACCGAATCCAGCCACTCAATTAGACCATGATGCAATAAAATCGCAATATGAACAAACAAGAACTACGGATGGTGATTTAGCAGCAGTTAATTATCTTATCAATACCTATTCGATGGAATCTTTTGGGCCAAATAATGTAAGTTTCGATTATTCTATTTCCTTTGCAGACGAAGTTGAGCAAGGTCATGCTATAACAGTTCCAGGTTATGATTCTTCGGGAAATATGGTATCATGCGAAATTATTATAGAGAACAGTTTGTTTACATTTTCTGACTTTGGTTTTATTACAAGAGTTATTAAGCATGAGCTATATCATGTTCTACAAAATGAATTTTATGGACAAAATGGAATATCTAATGCTGCTAAAGAATTTGATGCTTATTATTCTCAAATTTTTAGATTTAATAAATTAAAACAAATCCAAGACTTGAGTATTATAGAACAATTAGCCCAATTTATGTATCATAATATGAATCAAATGACTGATTCTGAAAAAGCAGTTAGACAAGATATGATTGATAGAGCTAAACAACAATTTCCTAAAATATGCGGTGATGATTAAATATTTCTTTCAACTAGTATTAATTGCATTATTGTTAATTGGTTGTAAAACCTCTAAACAAAGTAATGAAAAAAAACTTTTGACTTATACTTTAAGTAAAGATGATTATTTACCAGATGACTACCTTAAAAAGTTAAAGTCATCGAGTAAAATAGATACAAATAGTGTATTGTCAAGCACTACCGATTTTTACAGAATAAAAATTATCTCAAAACCAAATAAAAAAAAATATAGTTTAGCTGAACCAAAGTTAATTTCTCTTAAAATTACTAATTATGGAAGTAAAGAACTGTATCTACCTGAATGGTTTAAAACTCATAATCTAGATAATAATCCTGAAATGATTATAGAGATTTACAAAAAAAAAGGAAAAAAGTTTAAAAAATATGTGCAAAAGAGAATAAAAACAGAAACCTTTTTTCAGCCTAAAATTAACCAAAATAGAGTTGTTTTAAATTCAAAAAAAGGGAAGCACATATCTTATGATAATATTCGAATAGATACATTCCACAAAATAGTAGATGAAGGAGTTTATAACGTTAAAATTTATATTGACTTATCTAATTTTGGCTATTTTAAAACTTTAAAAACAGAAATGTTTTTTGAAGTAATAAATTAAAATATTGCCTATAGTCAGGTATATAAAAGTAGCAAGAGGCAAATTAAAGCTTAGTTCTTTTTTTACTACCTTTATTTTAAATCAAAAATAACACATACTATGCTATACTAATGTATAAGTATTTATATGGCAAACTATAATTAGATGTTTTTAAGTTAACCCTTCAAGTGAGAAATCGAAAATCGAATATCGTAAATCATAAATCATTGTGTATCTTTGCAGTCCAAAATTAAGATATGCGTACAAAGTCACTTAAAAAGAACAAAATCAATGTAATAACATTAGGCTGTAGTAAAAATGTTTACGATAGCGAAGTGTTAATGGGACAACTAAAAGCTAGTGGTAAAGAAGTTGTACATGAAGAAGAAGGAAACATTGTTGTGATTAATACCTGCGGATTTATTAATAATGCAAAAGAAGAAAGTGTAAACACGATCTTGGAATACATGCATAAAAAAGAAGAGGGCGAAGTAGATAAAGTATTCGTTACAGGTTGTTTAAGTGAACGATATAAACCAGACTTACAAAAGGAAATACCTAATGTAGATCAATATTTTGGAACTACAGAATTACCAGGCTTATTAAAAGCCTTAGGAGCAGATTATAAACATGAATTAATAGGAGAACGTTTAACAACAACACCTAAAAATTATGCCTATTTAAAAATTGCTGAAGGCTGCGACAGACCTTGTAGTTTTTGTGCTATTCCTTTAATGAGAGGAAAACATAAAAGTACACCAATAGAAGATTTAGTTACCGAAGCCGAAAAACTAGCAGCAAACGGAGTAAAAGAACTTATACTAATAGCTCAAGATTTAACATATTATGGACTAGATTTATATAAAAAAAGAAACTTAGCAGAATTATTAGAGAATCTAGTAAAAGTAGAAGGAATAGAGTGGATTCGTTTACATTATGCATTCCCTACAGGGTTTCCAATGGATGTTTTAGACCTTATGAATCGCGAACCAAAAATCTGTAACTATTTAGATATACCATTACAACATATTAGCGACTCTATATTAAAAAGTATGCGTCGTGGTACTACAAAAGAAAAAACGACAAAACTTTTAAAAGCCTTTAGAGCAGCTGTACCAGATATTACAATTCGTACAACACTTATTGTAGGATACCCAGGAGAAACAGAAGAAGACTACCAAACCCTTAAAGAGTGGGTAAAGGAAATGCGTTTTGAACGTTTAGGATGTTTTACCTATTCGCATGAAGAAAATACACATGCGTTTAATTTAGAGGACAATGTGCCGCAAGAAGTTAAGCAAGAACGCGCTAATGAAATTATGGAAATTCAGTCTCAAATATCTTGGGAATTAAATCAAGAAAAAATAGGACAACAATTTAAAGTAGTAATCGACAGAAAGGAAGGAGAGTATTTTATAGGAAGAACAGAATCCGACTCACCAGATGTAGACAACGAAGTTTTAATAGAGGCTTCTAAAACATATTTAAAAACAGGAGAATTTGCCAATGTAAAAATAACAGATGCGGCAGATTTCGATTTATATGCGGAAGTAGTTAAATAATAATGATATAAGATAAGAGTAGCTATTAAATTAAAGCCAGTTTTATATATTAATTAATAGGATTTAAAATAGTTTAATTTATGATTTCTAAAGTAGAATTTAATAAAGACTATATAAAACGTATTAATTTAGCTTTAAAGTACATAGATGCTCATCTAGATGCAAAATTAACCTTAAATACAATTGCAGAAGTTTCATATTATTCCCCATACCACTTTCACCGCATTTTTAAGGCAATAATAGGAGAAACACTCAACGATTATATAATACGACAACGTGTAGAGAAAGCAGCAATACAATTAATAACCAAAAAGGACATAACAGTAGCCGAACTAGCAGAGCGTTACGGTTTTAATAGCCATGCTGTATTTACTAGAACATTTAAAAAGTATTATAATGTTAGCCCTACAGAATTTAAAACACTAAGCCCAAGTAGATATAGTAAGATTAATCAAACAAACCGCAAGAAAAGTCAAGGAAACTTTATTTTCGAGGAATACATTTGCAACATTAACAATCATTTAAATTGGATAACTATGAATGCAACTATTGAAATTAAAACTATTGAAACCTTAACTTGCGCGAGCATAACCCACATAGGTGTAGAGGGATTAGAACATATATTCGATAAATTAATACGTTGGGGAACATCTAACGGCTTAATGGCTAACCCTAATACTAAATTAGTAAGAGTATTTCATGACAGTTTTAAAGTCACTGCACCAGATAAAGTGAGAATGAGTATTTCTTTGTTAACAAAAGAGCCTTTTACTGCAAAAGGAGAAATAACAAAAACAGAAATAGCTAAGGGAAAATATATAGTAGGACGTTTCGAAATATTACCTAACGAATTCGAAACCTCATGGAGTTCTTTATTTATTTGGATGAATGATAAAGGCTATGAGAAGGCAGATAAAAACCCATTTGAAATATATCATAACGATTATAGAGAACATCCAGAAAGGAAATTTATAGTAGATTTCTATATCCCAATAAAATAAAGTTCTTTACATTAAACTACTCAGGAGTATAAATTAGAAGATGTCTTTTGGTTTTACTTTTATTGTAATAATTAGGAATACTAAAATAACCTTTTGGCTTTATTATAGGCATTTTACTTGCAGTTTTACTTAACTCTTGTAGCTGTTTTAAAAATGAAGGAGCTTTACTCTTTGTAATAGAAAACGAATGTAAAGCGTTATTTACAGGTTTAGATAGTGAAAAATTTTGCAAACGATTTTGTGAGTAGCCAATTATAGAGATTAAACAGATAATAATGGAAAGGAATAGTACTCTATTCATAGAATAATTTATTATTATGATTTTTTCAATTGTTTACTAATCTTTTTTATAGCAGATTCAATAGATTTTTCGGGTTCTATTATATTGTATTTACCCCAAAAATCAGGGTCGCCAAAACCAGACACTTCATCAATTAAAATAGTGCTAGATTTAATACGATCTTTTAATTTTGGCATTTGTCCAGTAGTGTTAGGTTTCCAATCGGTAATAGCCATCTCACTCTGTAAAGTATAACGGTTATTAAACAACCTGTTCTTCCAATTTACTTTAAAAGTTAGTAAAATGTTACTATAACCATAATACCATTTACCATCTTTAACCCTGTAATTAACTCTATAACTAGCTTCTGTAGGGTAAACTGTAACTTTTCTGGGTTTTTTCTTAACAAAAAGTTCTGTAGCTGCAGCTCTGTTTTCTACATTTAAGTTATATGTAGCGCTTGTTAAAGCATAAGAATCGGCATCAATAAATAACTTACCATAATATAAAGCATCATTAATAGTTTCTTTTTGTTTAAAAGAAACAACATAAACCAGTTTGTCATTTATTTGTGTAGACCTATTAAAAGTAAAATTATAAAGAGATAAATTATCTTCAGTAAATATAAACTCTGGATATTTCATAATATCAGTATGCAAAGCACTAAAAGGCCCACCTTGTAATTTTAAAGCTATAGTATCTAGCCTAGAATAATTGGTGTTTTTTCTAGACTTTATAAGTCGTATCCCATCATTTTTATTAGAATTGTAAGGCGTCTTATAGATTTCTAAAACTGCTTCAGATAAAGACGCATTTTTATTTCTCTTTTTTATAGTTTCTCTATAAAAACCAGTCATTGTAATGCTACTGTTAAAATAATTTTTATTTTTTAGCTTTAAAGTTTTCCTTACTAGGCTTTCTGCATCTTGTGGCGTGTTTAAATCTATTTGAGCTAAAACAGTGGCAGCTTCCTCAAGTTTTATTCTTGTGTTTTTAGTTTTAAAAGCAGACAGTGGGATTTCTTTCTGTTTATAACCTAAATACGATACAGTTACAGTTTTAGACAGTAAATTATTAGGTACTTTTAAAAGAAACTCGCCTTCTGTATTAGTAATAGTACTAATATTAGTGTCTTTAATAATTAAATCTGCTAAAGCCAAAGGATCATTTGTATTGTTATCTAGAACACGACCTTTGTATTCTTTAACATTTTGGGCAAAAACAAAATGTCCTATTAGAAAAAAGAAACTAATAAGAATTAAAAATTGTCTTTTAGGGTAAGTAAAGCTATATAAAGAACTCATAACAATAATTATTGGTAATTTTTATACCAGTCGTTTAAAAAGGTATTACATTTCAAAGTACGCAAAAACAAGCTGTTTTTTGTAATTATTTATGTTAAATAAATTACCAATAATTATGTAAGTGTTATTTTAGTTATTATTTAAGCTTAGGTAAAATTTACCATACATCGCTTACTAACCAAGAAGCAGCATCTTGTAAATACGAAACATATTCACAAGGTTCTGTATGTGTTAAACCAGTAGCAACAACCAATGTAGAATCACTACCAGAAAGTACAGTAGCATCTACCCAATCTTGTGTATTCTGTAACGGAAATAATTCATCATTTTCTCCATGAATAACATAAGTTGGCGTTTGTATAACTCTCGCACTACCATCAGAATTGTACGACCCATAAGCACTAGCCATAGGTATTCCAGCAGAAAACACATTAGGTTGTGTTTCGCTATACCACCAGGCACCATTACCACCATCGCTATAACCGCTAACTACAATTTTACCAGTATCTACAGGCAAGTAATCGCTAGCCAAATCAACAAGTGCGTTAACTTGAGATTGATTATAAGGCTCAAACCATTGTAAACCTCTATTATTAGGACTTATAATTATAGCGTCTAAAGCCTCAAAACCTGGCTCTGCATAACAAGCAGTATTTTTATGAGCATTAGGATCATTACCAGCAAAACCATGTAATGTAATAATTAAAGGTCTATTATTGTTAGTAAGGTCTACATCTGGCATAATAACTCTAAATTCCCAAAATTCGTTATTAACACCAATTAAAGAAGCATCAGTAATACCAGTTTCAAAATTAATAGCACTAAAATCTGCTTGTAAATCGGCATAAGTTCTACTTGGTGGAGGAGGTGTGTCATCACTACCACTACAATTAAAAAGCAATGCCGCAGTAAAAAAGTAAATAAAAGTTAGTTTGATTGATTTCATAATTTTCATAGTTTTTAATTAAAGCCCTTTTTTTAGAATAGTAAAATACACTAGCTAACCATAGCAAATAGCTAAACTAGAATAACTTTTTTGGTAATTTTTTTCTTTAAATGTAACAAAAAAATAGTATTTACGACTTTGTTAAAGGATTATTAAAAAGATTCGTTTTAAAAATTAAGCATTTAAAAAGACCGTATCTTTACAACTTAAAGACCTAATTATATGCCATCAGACTGTATTGCTTTTAAAAATACTGGATACTTTTCCGAATTAATATGCGACTATTTAGTAGAAAGTGATAGTTTAAAACCGTTTTATAATAGATTTCCAAAACTAGAAGCTTTTAAAGCACAACTAGAAGAAAAAGGAAATACGTTTTCTAAAAAAACAAGAACAGTTTTAGTAAATAGTTTATTAGAACAATATAAAACGGTAAATCTTTCCAGTGCTACAAAAGCAAATATTGAAGCATTAAAACAAACCAATACATTTACAGTAACAACAGGCCATCAATTAAATTTATTTACAGGACCTTTATATTTTTTACATAAAATAGTGTCTACAATAAATTTAGCAAAGACATTAAACAAGACCTATCCAGAACATCATTTTGTGCCAATATATTGGATGGCAACAGAAGACCATGACTTCGAAGAAATTAATTACTTTAATTTTAAAGGAAAAAAAGTAAGATGGAATAAAGAAGCAAGTGGAGCAGTAGGCGAATTAGAAACAGAAGGATTAGAAGCCGTTTTTAACCTGTTCTCTAAAGAATTAGGATTAGGCCGTAATGCAGATAAATTAAGAGAACTATTTAAAAACGCTTACCTAAAACACGACAATTTAGCCAAAGCGACACAATATCTCGCAAACGAATTATTTGCAGAATACGGTTTAGTAATAGTAGATGCAAATACTAAAGCATTAAAACAAGAATTTATACCCTATATTAAGGAAGAACTAATAGAGCAAAGTGGAGTTAAACACGTATTAAAAACAAATACTCAAATAGAAGCAATAGCAAATAAAGAGTATCCTATTCAAGTAAACCCTAGAAAAATAAACCTATTTTATATAACTAAAAACTTAAGAGAACGAATCGTTTTTGAAGACAATAACTATAAGGTTTTAAATACAGAAATAATCTGGGATAAAGAAGCTATAATAAAAGAAGTAGAAGCGTTTCCAGAGCGTTTTTCTCCAAACGTAATACTACGACCATTATATCAAGAAGTTATACTGCCAAATTTGTGTTATATAGGCGGTGGTGGAGAACTAGCCTATTGGTTTCAGTTACAAGATAATTTTAAAAACAATAATGTAGTATTCCCTATATTATTATTACGTAATTCGGTATTAATAAAAACAAAACAACAAGCACAAAAACTAGAGAAACTTAATATCTCTAACCAAGATTTGTTTTTAAAACGAAACGCATTTATAAATAAAAAAGTAAGAGAAATATCTAACATAGATATAGATTTTTCAAAACAAGAAACGCATTTAAAACAACAATTTGTAGCGTTATATAAAATCGCAGAGCAAACAGATAAATCGTTTATAGGAGCAGTAGCAGCACAAGAAAAAAAACAGTTAAAAGGAATAAAACATTTAGAAAAAAGATTATTGTTGGCGCAAAAGCGAAAGCTAAAAGACCATGTAACAAGAATAACCGATTTGCAAAATCAATTATTTCCAAATCAAAGTTTACAAGAACGTAACACAAATTTTTCTCAATTATATTTAGAATACGGAGAAGAATTAATACCAAAACTAATAGAAAATCTAGACCCATTAAAAGGAGAATTTTTAGTGTTAACATTTTAGTAAAAAAGTTTGCAATTCGTGATGCGTAATTATTACTTTTGCGTATGCAACACGACAAGATTTTAATTTTAGATTTCGGATCGCAATACACACAACTAATTGCGCGCAGAGTTAGAGAACTTAACATCTATTCCGAGATACACCCATTTAACAAAATTCCAACAGAACTATCAGAATATAAGGCGGTTATTCTTTCGGGGAGTCCAATGTCTGTACGTTCAGAAGACGCTTTCCATCCAGACCTAAATGGCATTCGTGGCGAAAAACCAATGTTAGCCGTTTGTTATGGCGCACAATATTTAGCACATTTTTCTGGAGGAGAAGTAGCCGAATCTAACACCAGAGAATACGGTAGAGCAAACCTTAGTTATGTAAAAGAAGGAGAAGCCTTTTTTAAAGGAATAACAAAAGGAAGTCAAGTATGGATGAGTCATAGCGACACCATAAAATCACTACCAACAAACGGAGAATTATTAGCAAGCACACACGATGTAAAAAATGCAGCCTTCAAAATAGAAGGAGAAACAACGTATGCTATACAATTTCATCCAGAAGTTTACCACTCTACAGATGGAAAACAACTCTTAGAAAACTTTTTAGTAGACATAGCAAACGTAAACCCAGACTGGACACCAGACAGCTTTGTTGAGGAAACAGTAGAAGGATTAAAAGAACAATTAGGAGACGATAAAGTCGTATTAGGCCTATCTGGAGGAGTCGATTCTAGTGTTGCAGCAATGCTATTACACAAAGCTATAGGCAAAAACCTATACTGTATTTTTGTAAATAATGGATTGTTACGTAAAGACGAATTCTCCCAAGTATTAGAACAATACAAAGGGATGGGGCTTAATGTAAAAGGCGTAGATGCCTCAAAGCGATTTTTAGATGCTTTAGCAGGGCTAAGTGACCCAGAATTAAAACGAAAAGCAATAGGGCGCGTATTCATAGAAGTATTCGATGACGAAGCAAACCAAATAGAAGACGTAAAATGGTTAGCACAAGGAACTATTTATCCAGACGTAATAGAAAGTGTATCGGCAACAGGAGGACCAAGTGCAACCATAAAAAGTCATCATAACGTTGGAGGATTACCAGACTTCATGAAACTAAAAATAGTAGAACCATTAAAAGCACTATTTAAAGATGAAGTAAGACGCGTAGGAGCCTCTATGGGAATGGAAAAACAATTATTAGGACGCCACCCATTTCCAGGACCAGGATTAGCAATTAGAATCCTTGGAGATATAACCTCAGAAAAAGTTCGTATTTTGCAAGAAGTAGATGCAGTGTTTATAAACGGATTAAAAGACGCAGGACTATACGATAAAGTATGGCAAGCAGGCGCAATTTTACTACCAGTAAATAGTGTAGGAGTTATGGGAGATGAAAGAACCTACGAAAAATGTGTCGCTTTAAGAGCAGTAGAAAGTACAGATGGGATGACGGCCGATTGGGTAAACCTACCATACGAATTTTTACAAAAAACCTCTAACGACATTATAAATAAAGTAAAAGGAGTTAACAGAGTAGTTTACGACATAAGTTCTAAACCACCAGCAACAATAGAGTGGGAATAAATAACCACTAAAAATAATAATTTGGGCATTACCCAGAGGGTCGGGCTTTCATGGCTCGCTCTCTGCGAGGAGCTCAAACAAACCACTCAATCCCTAATGCGGGAATACCAGCTAAGATTGAGGTTTAAAATAAAAACCGTACATTTCGTTAAAATGGTATGGCTTTTGTTTTTAACACATCCAATACCATTTTAGGAAAATAGAAAACCTACAATAATAATAATAACCTATAATCCTAAATATAACTTTTGAACGTATAAAAGTATATGAAGAAAATAATTTACATATTAGTATTAGTACTTAGCTTTAGCTGTGTGTCTACCCAAGCACAAAACTATAAAACCCATAAAGTAAAAAAAGGAGAAACAGTAGAATCTATAGCCAAAGCTTATAATATACCTATAAGTACAATATATAAGTTAAATCCAGACTCTAGAAAAAAACTAAAACCAAACTCAGTTTTAATACTTCCAGAACCTAAAAAAACAGAAGCTAAGGCATCAAAAGTTACAGTAACAAAAGAATTAACAGGGTATACTAAACATAAAGTAAGACGTAAAGAAACACTATACAGTTTATCGCAAAAATATAATGTAACACAAGACGAAATAAAAAAGCACAACACCTTCCTATACGCAAATAATTTAAGAAAAGGAGACCGTTTGCAAATACCTGTATACAAAACAATAACCAAAGTAGAAGAAGTAACAGAGGCAACAAAACAATATACCGTACAACCCAAAGAAGGAAAATGGCGTATTGCCTATAAATTTGGAATAACAGTAGCAGAGTTAGAAGCATTAAACCCAGAAATGGGTGCAGTATTACAACCAGGGCAAACAATAAAAGTACCAAATTTAAATAAAGACGTAATAAAGCAAGTAGACGAAACCTATAGCTATTATACCGTACTACCAAAAGAAGGATTTTACAGAATAAAAGTAAAAACAGGAGCAAATAAAAGCACACTAGAAAAACTAAACCCTGCACTTGCAGAATCAGGATTAAAAGAAGGTATGATATTAAAAATACCATACAATAGTCAATTACCAACAAACGCTAATGTACCAGTCACAATAGCAGATACTATAACAGAACAAATAGAAGGAACAATAAAAAGTTTCGATCAATTATCAGGTAAAATCATAGACACAGAACAAAAGCGAATAGCTATAATGTTACCTTTTAAGTTAAATAAAGTAAATGTAGACTCTGTAGCCAATACAAAAGCATTTATAAAAAAAGACTTATCCACTAAAATATCATTAGACTTTTATTCAGGAGCATTAATAGCGTTAGATTCGTTACAAAAATTAGGTGTTAACCTAGAAGTAGATGTTTACGACACTAAAAACTTAAAAAGTGAGTTAAACACAATATTAAGAAACAATGACTTTAGTAATACAAACGCAGTAATAGGGCCATTAATGGCAGATAATTTTAATACAGTAGCATCAGCCTTAAAAAGTGAAAATGTAATAGCAGTCTCTCCAATAATAAAAAAAGTAAACTTAGGAGCAAACGTATTTCAATCACGCCCATCAGACGATGCATTAAAAAATAAAATCATAGCGCACTTTAAAGCAGATTCTACAGCAAACATAGTAGTTGTAACAGACATAAAAAATAAATTAGCAAGTACAAAACTTAAAAACCAGTTTAAAAATGCAACTTTAGTAACTTCTAGAACAGACAGAAAAACTAAAGAAGATGCCTATTATGTATTCGAGCAAGACCTAGTAAGTGTATTAAAACCAGGTAAAAATATTGTGTTTTTAGAAACTAAGGACGATGGTTATGTCTCTAACGTATCTAGTATATTAAATTCGTTAATAACCGACGATCTTAAAATAACATTAGCAACAACAGATAAAAGTAAAGCCTTCGATGACGAAGACGTATCAAACGATCATTTATCTAACCTTAGCTTTACCTTTCCTTCAGTTTCAAAAATGATAAGCGAAGAAGATAATAACAGCTTTGTAAAACAATATAAATCAAAATACAAAGAAACCCCAAACGCATATGCTGTAAGAGGTTTCGATCTAACCATGGATGTTGTATTACGACTAGTAACTTCAGAAAACTTACCACAATCTGTAGAAGACTCACCCTTAACAGCCTATGTAGAAAATAAATTTGGCTACAAAAAGAAACTATTTGGAGGGTATTATAACGATACAGTGTATTTAGTACAATATAAAGATCTAATGATTGTAGAAGTAAAGCAATAAACTGTTAACAGTTAGCGTTATAGGAGTTTGATGTTTTAAAAATTAAATAAATGTACAAATTACTTATACTATGCTTTGGCCTTCTTTTTTTTCAAGGCGATAAAACAGGAGTATCTTGGGACGAAAAAGTAAAATTAACATGGAAAGATTTTAAAGGAAAACCCAATCTTAATTCAGATGCAGTAGCAGTAACAGCCTCAGGAATTACGTTTAGCTACTCTATAAAAAAAACAAAAAGCAAAGTTCTAGGTTTTAAAACAAGAATAAAAGCAGACTTTTATCCAGAACATTCATGGTGTAAAAAAGGAGAAGTAGACAATCATGTATTATCTCACGAGCAATTACATTTTGATATAACAGAACTCCATGCCAGATTATTTAAAGAAAAAGTAGCCGTATTAAAACCATCAAATAACATAGCAGAACAATTACAAAAATGCCATAAAGAGATCGATTTAGCTTTAGAGAAAATGCAGAATAAATATGATAAAGAAAGCAATTACTCTATAAATAAAGAAGGACAAACCATTTGGCAAAACTATGTTGCAAAAGAATTAAATCGACTACATAAATACAAATCATAAGCTGTTGTTCATTTTGAATTGAAAATTGCAACTTACTGTCAGTTCGAGTGATTTTGAGGAACGAAAAATTGTATCGAGAACATTTTTTAAGTAAAATTCTTATTCTCGATATAATCCCGATAGTTATCTGGGTTACTCGAATTGACGAATTTTATCAAAATGTACAACGGGTAAATCATAATTTATAAAAATGCTCCAACCAGACAAAGATTTTTTAATAAAGTTAGCACACACCAAAATGCCGTACGGAAAATATAAAGACCGTTATTTAATAGATTTGCCCGAACATTATGTTGTCTGGTATCACGGCAAAGGATTTCCTAAAGGAAAACTAGGCGAAATGCTAGAAACAGTATACACGTTAAAGCTAAACGGTCTAGAAGAATTGGTAAGAAATATACAACGTAACTTTCCTAAAGTTTAAGCAATAAACCACAATAAATAAATCCTAAAATTCCGTAAACATTCCAACTTAAAATTGTAAATTTGCTCGCGTTTAACAACGTACAATGGCAACTACAACAAAATACATATTCGTAACCGGAGGAGTTACATCTTCATTAGGAAAAGGTATAATCGCAGCATCACTTGCAAAACTATTGCAAGCCCAAGGTTATAGAACAACAATACAAAAATTAGATCCCTACATAAACGTAGATCCAGGAACATTAAATCCATACGAACATGGCGAATGTTATGTTACAGACGATGGCGCAGAAACCGATCTAGACTTAGGGCACTACGAGCGTTTTTTAAACGTACCAACAAGTCAAGCAAATAACGTAACTACAGGACGTATATACCAAAGCGTAATAGAAAAAGAACGTCGTGGAGAGTTTTTAGGGAAAACAGTACAAGTTATCCCACATATAACAGACGAAATAAAACATAGAATTCAAATATTAGGAAAATCTGGAGACTATGATATTGTTATTACAGAAATAGGAGGAACCGTAGGAGACATAGAATCATTACCTTATGTAGAAGCTGTAAGGCAATTAAAATGGGAGTTAGGTACCAATAACGCCTTAGTAATCCATTTAACACTAGTACCATATTTATCTGCCGCAGGAGAACTAAAAACAAAACCAACACAACACAGTGTAAAAACACTAATGGAAAGTGGGGTACAAGCAGATATTTTAGTATGTAGAACAGAACACGAGTTACCAGAAGACGTACGCGAAAAATTAGCACGATTTTGTAACGTAACACCAGACTCTGTAATACAATCTATAGACGCATCTACAATTTACGATGTTCCTAATTTAATGCTAGACGAAGGCTTAGATAAAATAGTATTAAAAAAACTAGCTTTAAAAAGCGAAACACCAACTTTAGACCGTTGGAACGAATTTGTAAAAAGGCACAAAAACCCTAAAACAGAAGTTACTATTGGATTAATTGGTAAATATGTAGAACTTCAAGACTCCTATAAATCTATATTAGAAGCATTCATTCATGCAGGAGCAGAAAATGAAGTTAAAGTTAATATAGAATCAATTCATTCCGAATATTTAAACGCAGATAACATTAAACTTAAATTATCTCATTTAGATGGAGTACTTGTAGCACCAGGTTTTGGAGAACGCGGAATAGAAGGTAAAATAGAAGCCGTAAAATATGTTCGCGAAAACAATATACCATTTTTAGGAATATGCTTAGGAATGCAAATGGCGGTTATAGAGTTCTCTCGTAATGTACTCGGTTTAAAAGATGCAAACTCAACAGAAATGAGTGAATCTACAGCAAACCCAGTTATTAATTTAATGGAAGAGCAAAAAACAATTACAGATAAAGGAGGAACGATGCGTTTAGGAGCATGGGCATGCGATTTATCTGAAAATAGTATTGTTAGCAATGTATATAAAAATAAAACTATAGAAGAACGTCACAGACACCGTTATGAGTTTAACAGTGAATACAAAACACAAATTGAAAATGCAGGAATGATTGCTACAGGTTTAAACCCAGACACAAAACTTGTAGAAATAGTTGAAATACCTAGTCACCCATGGTTTGTAGGAGTACAATACCATCCAGAATATAAAAGTACAGTAGCTAACCCACACCCTTTATTTGTAGCTTTTGTTAAAGCAGCATTAAAACATAAAAAAAAATAATAAAAGGTGTCAGTATGGCATAAAAAAAATAACGGATTGCTTTTTGATTCAGCAGTAAGCAAATACGTATTTATATAAAACTAACATATGTCTTAAATAAAATAAGGCATCAATTAACAAATGGAAGAAAAAAAATTAGATTTAAATACTATAATAGGATTCGTGCTTATTTTTGGAATACTATTATTTATGATGTGGCAACGCACACCAACTCCAGAAGAACTTGCAGCAGAAGAAAAAGCAAAACAAGAACAAGTAGAGGACGCTAAAGTAGAAGAAAAAGGAGTTGCAACAGGAGTTAATGAAGCTATAGAGAAGCAAATTGAGTCTTTACCAGATTCGTTAAAAACAGTCGCATTACAAAATAAATATGGAGCATTTGCTTATTCAGAAGCATTACCAAACACAAACGAAGTTACAGTAGATAATGGTGTTTTAGCATTAAAATTCAATCCAAAAGGTGGGCATATATCTGAAGTTAAATTAACACAATTTGTAGATTTCGATTCTATACCTATCCATTTAGTAAAAGATAAAAATGCCTCTTTTAATATTAATTTTGGGACTACAGATAGCCGAATTTTAAACACAAAAGATTTAACCTTTCAACCTAATGTAACTAAAAATGGAGAGAATACTATAGTTTCAATGAAGCTAAAAGTATCCGAAACTAAATTTTTAGAATACAGATATGTAATTAAACCTAATGATTATATGGTAGACTTTACCATAAAATCTCAAGGACTAAATAATATAATTAATGGGTCTCAAGCCATTAATTTAGATTGGACACAAAAAACCATTCGTCATGACCAAAGTGTTAGTTACGAAAACCGTTACACACGTTTAACTTACCAACATGATGGCGATAAAATAGACAAACTATCTCAAGCTAGCGACGATGAAGAAACAGAAGTAGATGTACAATGGTTATCGTTTAGGCAGCACTTTTTTAGTTCAATATTAGTAGCAGATAAACCCTTTAAAAGCGTAGCTTTAACATCTAAGGATTTAGTAGAAGATGATGAAGTAGATACCCTTTACACAAAACAATTCTCTGCCAAAACAGCATTAGCATTAAGTGGAAATGAACTTAATGAAAACCTTAAGCTATTTTACGGCCCTACAGACAGTAAAGTATTAGATAAATATGAGCATAACCTAGAAGAAAGTATTCCATTTGGTTGGGGAATTTTTGGATGGATTAACAAATTCTTATTTATCCCATTATTTGGCTTTTTAAGTTCATTTTTACCATACGGTATAGCCATTATTGTAATGACAGTACTAATTAAATTAGCCATGTCTTTTGTACAATACAAGCAGTATTTATCTCAAATGAAGATGAAAATCTTAAAACCAGAGTTAGATGCTATTCGCGAAAAGCACAAAGACAATAAAATGAAAGCACAACAAGAAACAATGGCACTGCAAAATAAAGCAGGAGCAAGTCCATTAAGTGGTTGTTTACCAGCATTTATTCAAATGCCAGTATTCTATGCGTTATTCATGTTCTTTCCTACAGCATTTGCTTTACGCCAAAAAAGTTTCCTATGGGCAGACGATTTATCATCTTATGATGTTGTTGCTGAGCTTCCATTTAATATTCCATTATACGGAGATCACGTAAGTTTATTTCCAATATTAGCAGCCATAGCTATTTTCTTCTATATGAAAATGACAACAGGTCAGCAATCTGCAATGTCTCAACCACAACAAGAAGGAATGCCAGACATGCAGAAAATGATGAAATACATGATTTATTTTGCACCAATAATGATGCTAGTGTTCTTTAATCAATATGCATCAGGATTAAGTTTATACTATTTTATATCTAACTTAATTAGTATAGGAATTTTAATAGTAATTAAAAACTATGTATTAGACGAAAATAAAATTTTAGCACAAATACAAGAAAATAAGAAAAAGCCTAAAAAGGAAAGTAAATTTCAAAGAAAAATGAAGGAGATGATGGAGCAAGCTGAGCAACAAAAACAAGCACAGCAGAAAAATAAAAAGAAATAAAAAAGTAATAATTATAAACAAAGCTGTCGTTCTATATTTAGTTTGGCAGCTTTTTTGTTTTCTATAAACAGTAATATGAAATTATAGAGAAAACAATTTCATTAATAAATTAACGTTAAATGTTTCAAGACTATAAATAAAAATGAAGCAAGTAAAAATTATAATCGTATTATTAGTAAGCGTTGTTAGCTATGCTGTATCTGCCCAAAATATTAATCAGTTTGATGCTAACGGAAAACGACATGGAGTTTGGAGAAAAAATTTCAATAAAACTAAAATACTACGTTACGAAGGTAAATTTAATCACGGCAAGGAAGTAGGGACGTTTAAGTTTTATAAAAACCTAGATAATAAAGCCGTGTTAACAGCTACACGAACATTTAACCCTAATAATAATATTGCAGAAGTTAAGTTTTTCTCGTCTAAGCAGAAATTAATTAGCGAAGGTAAAATGAGAGGTAAAACCTATATAGGGAAATGGGTTTATTACCATAAAAATTCTCCAGTAGTTATGACCGAAGAGTACTATAATGACAAAGGCGAATTACACGGTAAACGTAATACCTATTACAAAAATGGTAAAATAGCAGAAAAGGCATTATACAAAGAGGGGAAATTAGATGGAGAATCATTTTGGTATTCAGGAAATGGAAATGTACTAAGACACTACATTTATGTTAATGGAAAACTACATGGACCAGCAAAAACTTATGATTTTAAAGGTAATTTAGAATCAGAAGGAGAATATCAAAATAACAGAAAGCATGGCATTTGGAGGTTCTACAAAAATGGTGAATTTAAAGAAAAGAAAGATTTTACTAGGCGAAGTAAAAATCCTAAATTAAAGTATAATAAGCAGTAAAATCAAGTAAGGAAAACTTAGTTTTTTTAGTCTAAATTAAAAAGTCTATTTTTGAGTGCTAACTTAATTTATTCTTATGAAAAAAACTATACTTAATATTGCTGTTATGTTAATAACAGTGGTAACATATTCGCAAATAGGCAATGAAGTCTTAGGGAATAACGCAGGCTCCAGTATTTCTACAGGAGATTTTAACACAATTGTAGGGGATTCTACAGCACACTTTTTAAGTACATCATCTTCTAACACTATATTAGGGTATAGAGCTGGTAGAGATATTAATTTTAGTTCTACATCTCAAGCTAATTATAATGTAATGATTGGTGAAGATGCTGGTTATAAGCATACCACAGCAGATGAAAATGTTTACATAGGTTACCAAGCAGGGTATTCTAATACAACCGATGTAGATAATGTGTTTATAGGATTTAGAGCAGGGTATTATAATGATGACTCCGATGGTACCTTTGTAGGACATGGTGCAGGCTTTAATAATACAACAGGTGGCGATAATACTTTTGTTGGAGAAGCGGCAGGTGTTAGCGTAACTACGGGAGACGATAATACGTTTGTAGGACAAAAAGCTGGAGCAGGTACATTTAGTAGTGTTACTACTAATACAAATGCGACAACAAATCCCAATACAGCATCCGATAATACAGCGATAGGTTCTGCAGCTGGGTTAAATCTTAGAACAGGTTACAGAAATGCTTTTTTGGGCTCTGAAGCCGGGTACGATAATGAGACAGGTTATAGAAATACTTTTGTAGGAGATTCTACAGGAGTAGATAACAATGCTGGACGATTAAATACATTTGTAGGGCAAGGAGCAGGAAGTGCAAACGAACATGCAAGTTATAATACCTTTGTAGGTGTTGAAGCAGGTGGAGATGTTAATAGAACAAATAAAACAAATGGATCATCAAACAGAAATACTTATGTTGGTGTTTTTGCTGGGTTTGGAGGAAGAGAAGGAACAGATAATGTAGGGATAGGAGCATTTGCAGATGTCACAAATTATGGTAGTTCAGACCTTACAAATGCACAAGGTAGATGGACAGGAAATGCAACAAGTACAAAAAGAGAATATAATACTTATGTAGGAGCACAAGCCTATGCCAATGCAAACGAAATTGTATTACTAGGATACAATACTCGAGCAGATGGTAATAAAAGTATCGCAATAGGAGCTGGAGCATTTGCAGATGATGCAGAGACTATAGTAATGGGATATAGAGCCTATGGAAATACAATTTCAGATCGCTCTATAGGTATCGGTGTAAGAGATTCTATACAACATAGAGATGCTGTAAGCATTGGTTACGAAGCTAAAATAACGGGGCAATATGCTGTAGGTTTAGGTCGAGAATCTGTAGCAGATACAAGTTCTGTAGCCATGGGGTATAACAGTAAAGCATATGGAAAGTATGGTCTTGCATTAGGAGATCAATCTCAAGTAGCAGATTTAACTCAATATGCTATGGCTATAGGTGCAGGAGCAAATGCAACGGCGAGTAATAGTTTAGTACTAGGAGGCGTTACACCTTTAGATAGAGTGAGTGTTGGTATTGGTACTACAGCACCAAACCAAAATGCATCGTTAGATTTGGCAGATACAGATAAAGGGCTTTTAGTAAATAGGTTAACTAATGCTTTAAGAACAACCCTTGAAGGTAATTTAACAGCAACAGATGAAGGTTTAGTCGTTTACGATACAGATGATAAAGCCCTATACGCATGGGATGGGAGTGCTTGGATATCTGCAACAAATACTGATGTACAAGATTTAGAATTAACCAATAACCTATTAAGCTTAACAAATGATACTACACCTGTAGATTTAACTAGCTACTTAGATAACACAGATAATCAAACCTTAACTTTATCTAACAATAGTTTAGATTTAACTAGTGATGATGGTACGGACAGTGTGAATTTATCAGGATATTTAGATAATACAGATAGTCAAAACTTATCGTTAAATAACACAATGTTAGAAATTACTGGAGGTACGGGAGTTGATTTGTCGGTTATTCAAGATGGTACAGGGACAGATAATCAAAACTTAAGTTCAGCAACATTAAACAATAATGTACTAACAGTAGCTATAGAAAACGGGACATCAGTAAATGTAGATTTATCACCAATTTTATCAAATTTACAAACAGAAAACACCAATCAGCAAACACAAATCAACGATTTAATAACTAGAATTGAAACGTTAGAAGCTTGTGCTTGCCAAACATTAACAGTAGGAGAGCATGACGGAACAACGGGTAAGCCTGTAACACCAATACTATATCAAAATATTCCAAATCCGTTTAACGGAACCACGTCTATAAAATATTTTGTACCGTTAAACTATAGGCATGCATCAATTGTTTTTAGCAATGATTTAGGGCAAATTATAGATACAGTTAAACTTGAAAAATTAGGAGAACAAGAATTATTTTTCAATAGCGATTCTTTAGCATCAGGTTTATATTATTATACACTATATGCAGATAACTCTAAAGTAGCTACTAGAAAAATGATAATAGATTAACAAAAAACTTGTAAGTATCAATTAATACAAATGTAAAAGCCTCTTGAAATTTCAAGAGGCTTTCTTATTTAAAAGGCTTTAGTTTGCTATTAACCGTATACAGAAAGTACGCCTTTTAAATATGTAATTATTCTAATAACACTTTATCAATAACATGTATAACTCCGTTTGCAGCTTGTACATTTGTAAATGTAATATTACTTACTCTGTTATTTGGGTCTGTTAAAGTCGCACCTCCTGTTACATTAGCCGTTAGCATACCTCCTAGGGTAGAAATCATCATACCATCAGACAATCCAGAGTCTTGAACATTAGCATTAGTTACAACGTGTGTGTTTAAAGTAGACTCTAGTGTAGCAGTTGGAATATCTGCTAAGCTAGCTAAATTTAACTCTGTTAATAAATCTACGAATGCAGTATTGGTTGGCGCAAATACAGTAAAAGGAGCCGGAGATGTACCGTTGGCTGTAGATAAAGTTGCTACATAAGTAAATGATGACTCTCTCGTAAGAGCAGCTACAAGACTAGAAAAATTAGGATCTGCAGTAGCAAAATCTACAACAGTAGGTAAGCCAATAACTGTATCTACTGCATGTATAATTCCATTTGTACCTACTACATCTGCTGTTGTTACGGTAGAAATTCCATTAAATTTAACTCCACTGTCTGTATTATAATAAATACTCATTGAGTTATTGCCTGCACCAGTAGCTGAGGTATTTGTATAGCCATTACCTAAACCAGTTAAGTCTGTAGAAGATATAGCACCATTTATAACATGGTTTAATAAAACTTGAGAAAGAACATCTGTTGGCACATCAGCTAAAGAAGCAAAATTATTAGCAGATAAAAAATTTAAAAAAGCAGTGTTATCAGGAGCTAATACTGTAAAAGGGCCCGCACCGTTAAGAACATTCACTAAGTTTCCATCGGCAGCACCTAAAGCAGAAACTAAATTAGAAAAACCTGGATTATTACTAGCATGATCTACAATACTAGGTAAAGTAATTACTTTATCTATAATATGTACAACACCATTAGAGGCAGTAACGTCGGGAGTAATTACAGTAGCTAAATTGTTAAACTTAACACTAGAAGTAGCATCAAAATATAAGCTCATGTTATTTCCGCCAGCACCAGTAGCTAATGTATTTGTGTAGCCAGCTCCTAAACTTGATAAACCAGTAGAAGTTACAGTTCCAGAGATAACATGATTTAATAAAACTTGTTCTAAAGCAGCATCAGGAATTTCTGTAACATCGGCCCATCCGTTAGTAGACATAAACTCGGCAAATGCAGCATTTGTAGGTGCTAACACGGTAAAGGGACCATTTCCGCTTAAAGTGGTAGCCAAATCGGCTTCAATTACAGCAGCTACTAAACTGCTCAAATCTGCAGTAGCCTGTGCGGTTTCTACAATATTCATTGGTTGGGGGTCATTAACAGGAGAAGAATTGTCATCATCGTTACTACAAGACCACAAAGCTATAATTGCTAATAAAAGCGGTAATTTTTTTAAAGTTTTCATAATTGATATTTTAGTTTTAATAGTTTTTTGTTTATCAAATTTATATAAATGTTAAACAAAAGTATTTAAAATTTTGTTAAATATTTTAAACAAAAGGTTAAACAGTTTTAGGTGTATAACCCAAAAACCGATTATCTATGTGAAAACTTTAAAATCTTGTATCTTTGCATTCAGTTATAAAAAAAATGAAAAAAAGAGTAATTGTAGGGCTTTCAGGTGGAGTAGATTCTAGCGTAGCGGCATATTTATTAAAAGAACAAGGCTATGAAGTTATTGGTCTATTTATGAAAAATTGGCATGATGATTCTGTTACCATTTCAGATGAATGTCCGTGGTTAGACGACAGTAATGATGCTATGTTAGTAGCCGAAAAATTAGGAATCCCTTTTCAAACAGTAGACTTAAGTGAGCAATATAAAGAACGTATTGTTGATTACATGTTTAATGAATATGAAAAAGGAAGAACACCCAATCCAGATGTATTATGTAATAGAGAAATAAAGTTTGATGTCTTTATGAAGATTGCATTAGATCTAGGAGCAGATTATGTTGCAACAGGACATTACTGTAGAAAAGGAACAGTAGAAAAAGAGGGAAAAAACATCTATCAATTACTATCTGGAAAAGATAATAATAAAGACCAGTCCTATTTTTTATGTCAATTATCGCAAGCTCAATTAGCTAAAGCATTATTTCCAATAGGAGAGCTTCAAAAACCTGAAGTACGTGCTATTGCCGCTAAAGCAGATTTAATAACAGCAGATAAAAAAGATTCGCAAGGGCTATGTTTTATAGGTAAAGTAAGGTTGCCAGATTTTCTTCAGCAGCAATTAAAACCTAAAGATGGTGTAATTGTAGAAATTCCTAAAACGAATATAGCGTATACAGAAACAAAAAGTGATTTTTCTAATAAAGAAGAAGAACTACAGTATTTATCTCGAAAAGCAAAATACGCTGTATCGGAAGGTAAAATAGTAGGAAACCATCAAGGAGCTCATTATTTTACTAAAGGACAACGTAAAGGATTATCTGTAGGTGGTATGGTAGAACCTCTATTTGTAATAGATACCGATGTAGAAGAAAATGTAATATATACAGGACAAGGAAAATCGCATCCAGGGCTATACAAAAAAGCATTATTTGTAAACAATGACGAGTTACATTGGATTCGTGAAGACTTAGCTTTAAAAGATGGTGAAACATTACAAGTATTAGCAAGAATACGTTACCGACAAGCGTTGGAAAAAGCAACATTATATAAAGTTAATACAGGATTATATGTAGAATTCGAAAACATGCAATCTGCCATTACCGAAGGACAATTTGTTGCATGGTATCTAGAAGATGAATTAGTAGGTTCAGGAGTAATTTCATAACTTGCAGTAAAACTGCTTGCATTATGAAAAAAATGAAATTACTATTACTAATCATTACATTTTGTACATCTATTTTAGCATACGCACAACAAGACGCATGGATCTATTTAACAGATAAAGAAAATGTTGCAGCTTCTGTAGCTAACCCTATAACTATATTAACTCAAAAAGCAATAGATAGAAAGGCAGCGCATGGAGTTACAATAGATGATAGAGATGTTCCAGTTAATGAAAATTATATAACTCAATTAAAAACCCAGACAGGAATTAGTGTATTGGCAAAATCTAAATGGTTTAATGCTGTACATGTTCGTGGAACGGAAACAGATATTAATGCCTTATCAAATTTAGCATTTGTTAGCTCTATAACATTTGCAGATAATAGTTTAAATGCTAAAACAGTAACACAAGGGATTACACAAAACAAATTTATTGTAGAAAATAATATACAAACGACCTTTAATTATGGTAGTGCAACCAACCAAATAGAAATGTTTAATGGACACCAATTACATTTAGGCGGTTATACTGGTACAGGAATAACTGTTGCAGTAATAGATGCAGGATTTCCTAATGTAAATACCATGGCTGGTTTTCAAAGATTAAGAGATGCAGGTAATTTATTAGGAGGTTACGATTTTTTCGATAGAACTAGCGACGTCTATGCAAATACAACAAGTTCACATGGTACATTAGTATTAAGTGATATGGCTGGTTTTGTGCAAGATCAATTTGTAGGAACAGCACCAGATGCTAGTTATTACTTATTTAGAACAGAAAATGCACCAAACGAAAACCCTATAGAAGAAAGTCTATGGGTTGAAGCTGCCGAACGCGCAGATAGTTTAGGGGTAGATATTATAAATACCTCTTTAGGATATAAAACATACGATAATCCAAATTATAGCCACAGCTCTCAAGATATTAATGGAAATACAACCTATATAACCAAAGGCGCAAATATAGCATTCGAAAAAGGGATGTTATTAATTAATTCTGCAGGAAACTCAGGTGCAAGCGGATTAAATGCTCCAGCAGATGCAGCAGGTGTTTTAACAATAGGAGCAGTACAAGCAGATGGAACGTATGCAGGTTTTAGCTCGCAAGGTAGTGCCATACAACCAACGCAAAAACCAGATATTGTAGTACAAGGAGCTGCAAGTGCCGTTATAAACCAAAACGATGTCGTAACTACATCAAACGGAACGTCTTTTAGTTCTCCTATTATAGCAGGAGGCATAGTGTGTTTATGGCAAGCATTACCAAATTTAAATAATGCAGAAATAATGCAATTGGTTAGAGAATCTGCTTCGCAATATGCATCACCAGACTATTTTTTAGGATATGGTATTCCAGATTTAGCAATGGCTTTAAATCAAGGTTTATCTGTAGAAGAATTAGAAACTAATACAACATTAAATATTTATCCTAATCCAGTACAAAACGAATTAACAATAGAAATCCCATCGGTATACGAGTCTGTACAAGTACAATTATATAATATTCTAGGAAAGAAAGTATTAGAAACAACAGTAACAAATACCGAGTCTAAAATTAATGTATCGGTATTTGCAAACGGAATATATTTATTAAAAATAGATACAAACGATCTATCAAAAACTATAAAACTTATTATCAATTAAACGATAACAAATAAATGAACAATAGAATTACCCAATTATTCAATATACAATACCCAATTATTCAAGCAGGAATGATCTGGAATAGTGGCTGGAAACTAGCATCAGCAGCAAGTAACTCAGGGATTTTAGGTCTAATAGGAGCAGGAAGCATGTATCCAGATGTATTACGAGAGCATATACAAAAATGCAAAAAAGCAACCGATAAACCATTTGGGGTCAATGTACCTATGTTATATCCAAATATTACCGAAATAATGGATATTATTGTTGAAGAAGGTGTAAAGATTGTATTCACTTCTGCTGGAAATCCTAAAACATGGACCAAATGGTTGCAAGATAAAGGGATTACAGTAGTGCATGTGGTAAGTAGTGTAAAGTTCGCGTTAAAAGCAGAAGCCGCTGGAGTAGATGCTATAGTAGCCGAAGGCTTTGAAGCTGGAGGCCATAATGGAAGAGATGAAACAACTACGTTAACATTAATACCTATGGTAAAAGAGCAATTACAAATACCATTAATTGCAGCAGGCGGTATAGCAACTGGTAGAGCCATGTTAGCCTGTATGGTTTTAGGAGCAGATGGTGTTCAAGTAGGTAGTCGTTTTGTGGCTAGCAAAGAATCTTCAGCCCATGATGCCTTTAAACAGGTTGTTGTTGACGCTAAAGAAGGAGATACACAATTAACATTAAAAGAGTTAGCACCAGTACGTTTAGTAAAAAATAAATTCTTTAATGAACTACAAGAGTTATACAAAACTGCACCAACACCAGAACAGCTTAAAGAATTATTAGGTCGTGCCCGTGCCAAACGCGGTATGTTTGAAGGCGATTTAGAAGATGGTGAATTAGAAATTGGACAGATTGCAGGATTAATACATGATGTAAAATCGGTTGCAGAGATTGTGAAGGAAATGGTTATGGAGTTTGAGGAAGCTAAGAGTAGTATAGCTAAAATATAATTTGAAAAAGATAGTATTAATATTGACTTTTGTTTTGTTATGCAATGTATATACCCATTCGCAAAATAATGATTACAAAATAGAAGAAACAATTAAAATAGAAGAGATTAGTTTAAGTATAACTCGAAGTGTTTTAAAATACAATCCGAAAAGACTAGTAACAGTTCGTTTAAATAGAGAAAATGATAGTATTACTTATCTTTCATTTAAATATGGAAGCAAGTATGCTAATGAAGATGTTGTTGATGAAGTTTTACAAGACTGGAAACCTATAAATAGTATAGAAATTGATTCTGAAATTTTTGATGAGATTGTCAAAGATTTGAATAAATTAGATATTAAAGAGTTAAATAAAGATTTTCGTAAAAATCGGAATGTGTTGGATGGGAGTGTTTACGATTTATCTTTCACGGATTATAACTACAATATTAACGTTACCATTTATGCTCCTAATGTTAATACCGAAGAAGGAGGTTTTCGAAATTTCTTAAATGTTTGTGAGAAAATTTGGGATTTAAAAAAATTAAAGAATAACTAAAGTGTTTTTAATAACTATATAAAATAGTAAATCCTCCAAATAAAATTCGCATAACAAAAACCGAAGCAGTACTTTTGCCAAATGGTTTTAAGCGACTACACTAAAGAATTTAAATACAATTGGAAATTAGCAGCACCAGTTATGTTGGGTATGCTAGGCCACACCTTTGTTAGTTTTATAGATAACATAATGGTGGGGCAATTGGGTACTGCAGAATTAGCGGCAGTATCTTTAGGTAATAGCTTTATGTTTATAGCGATGTCCTTAGGGATAGGTTTTTCTACAGCAATAACACCATTAATTGCAGAAGCAGATTCGGCAAATAATTTCAAGCAAGGGAAGTCGGCATTTAAACATGGTTTGTTTTTATGTACAGTTTTGGGGATTCTACTATTTTTAGGTGTCTTTTTTGCAAAACCTTTAATGTATTTAATGAAGCAACCCGTTGAGGTAGTAGAATTGGCCATACCGTATTTAGATTTGGTGGCGTTTTCGTTAATACCTTTAGTTGTGTTTCAGGCTTTTAAGCAATTTAGTGATGGGATGTCTATGACGCGATATCCTATGTATTCCACAATAGTAGCGAATCTAGTTAATGTTGCTTTAAATTATCTGCTTATTTTTGGAAAGTTTGGTTTTCCAGAATTAGGCATTGTTGGAGCTGCGTATGGTACTTTAGTGTCTCGATTTGTAATGTTATGGTATATGTGGTTTTTGTTAAAAGGCAAAGAAAAAACAAAAGCTTTTGTAACCAATATAAAGTTCTTTGTATTAGATAAATTAATGCTTCGTAAACTAATTAGTTTAGGTGCGCCAAGTGCTATGCAAATGTTTTTTGAAGTCGCTATTTTTACAGCGGCTATTTGGTTAAGCGGATTATTAGGTAAAAACCCACAAGCGGCAAACCAGATAGCTTTAAACTTAAGTTCTATGACCTTTATGGTTGCTATGGGAATTAGTGTCGCATCTATGATTAGAGTGGGTAATCAAAAAGGACTAAAACAATATTTTGAGTTACGTAGAATTGCCTTCTCGTTATTTTTATTAGGAATTATTTTTGCTGTTGCTTTCGGGTTAATATTTCTTTTATTTCATGATTACTTACCAAGATTATATGTAGATTTTGATGATGTAGTTAACTATAATGATAATATGGAAGTGGTAGGTATAGCCTCAAAATTATTATTAGCAGCAGCTATTTTTCAAGTTAGCGATAGTATTCAAGTTGTAGTTTTGGGAGCCTTACGTGGTTTGCAGGATGTTAAGATCCCTACAATAATTACATTTATATCGTACTGGGTAGTAGGTTTTCCTGTGAGTTGGTATTTTGGAACAGCAGAAACTTATGGAAGCTTTGGTATTTGGCTAGGCTTATTAGCAGGTTTAACTACAGCTTCTATTTTACTCTTCATTCGATTTAACTACTTGACCAAAAGATTAATAAAAACGGAGTTAAAATAGATTGTGATTCCTGTGAGGACAGGAATTCAAAAGTTTTATATTTGTAAAAAATAATATAAAAATGACACTTCCTAAATTTATACTAGGCGATAATACAGATTTTCCTAACGCTATTTTTGTAATTCATACAGATTTTCCAAGGTTTATTATAAATCTTGAAGATGATGAAGTGGAGTGGTTTGAAGATTTTGATACTCACGATCAAAAAGAATTAGAGCTAGAAACCGAAAATTTAATTAAGGAAGCTACTGCTTTTTACGACAGAGAAGTATCGCGCTACGAGGACTAACACGTATGGGGTTACTCTTCTACTTTATTTAGTAAGCAATTGGTGAGTACTTTGTAATTGTAGCACTATCTTTTTTGTTGTTTGTTTTAACACAAAAAAGATATAGTAATAGTTTAATAGTAAAATCCTTGTGGTTAATGCACAAATAATATAATATGTTAGAACAGCTTATAGAATTAGACAAAGAATTGTTTTTATTTTTAAATGGTTTAGGAACCCCAACTTGGGATGGTTTCTGGATGTTTTATACAACAAAAATAAATTGGATTCCGTTGTATGCACTTCTAATCTTTTTAATGTACAAAAGGCTAAACACTAAAATGTTTATATTAACGCTTATTGTTATAGCATTAATGATAACGTTTACAGATCAAGTAACAAATTTGTTTAAGCACGGTTTTAAACGTTTTCGACCATGCCACGAGCCTGGTGTAGCAGAAGCAATGCGTTTAGTGAAATTGGGGTGTGGTGGGCAATATGGATATTTTTCTGGGCATGCTTCTAACTCTATGGCAGTTGCTGTTTTTACAGGGTTAATGTTACGAGAAAAATATAAATATTTAATTTTTATATTACTTTTTTGGGCATTTGCAATGGCATACAGTCGTGTATACATTGGTGTACATTACCCTTTAGATATTGTTAGTGGAATGCTATTTGGAGCTTTGTCAGGTTTTGGGTTTTATAAGTTAGATAAGTATTTACAGCGTCGTTTTACGTTACAATAATTATTGTTTTCTAGAAACAATGTAATATGTGCTAAACAAACGTTTGTTATACTGTTTACTATCCTTTTTTGCAAAATTTAAATCGTAAGTAGTAATTTCTTTAACATCAAAATTAGTATTTAAAATAGTTTTTTGCTTCTCGGTCATATCGTTAACTAAAAGGCCAAACTCACTATCGGTAGGAAAAATATATTCCTTATTCTTTATAGGAATTTGTTTAATAATACCACCGTAATTCCAAATAGTTTCTGGAGCAATATAGTTATAAGCGTATAATTTAATACCGCGCATTTCATTTTCGGCTCTTAAATCGGAGATAGGTTTGTAAGCATCACTTTTTAAAGCTTCAATTAGTGGTAAACCAAAAACAAATACAGATGCAAAAAAGAATACTGTTAATAGGAAAACATTTTTAATTTGTTTTTTTAGTAATTGAATTATAAGGTAAACTCCAGTTACAGGGAATACAATAGCAGCAAATATAAACCAAGGATTTTGCAGTTCTATATTTAAAGCAAAAAATAAAACAAAAGGTAAGGCAATGGCTATTGTAGCAATAAGACCAAAATTGAAATAAACAGGAATAGTTTCTCGTTTATCTTTTAAGGTTATAAATTTCCTAAATAAATACTCGATATAAAAACCAATATTAAAAGCCAAAGGTATAAGTACAGGCATTAGATAACGTGATTTTTTTTCTGGGATAATAGAGAGTAATATTACTGCAAAAATAGTCCATAAAAAACTAAATTTGTAGGCTTTGTAATGAGATACTCTTGTTTTTAGATAAGGATACAGTAAACTTATAACAGCAGGAATAGTCCATAACCCGCTCTGCGTGAAAAAACTCCAGTAGTAATAAAAAGGTCTTACATTATAACTTGTCCAGTTTCCAGTTTCTTTACTAGTAATAGTATTAAAGGTTTCTGGATCTTGTAAGCGAACGTATAAATACCACCAACCACCTACTATAAGGGTTATAATAAGTATGCTAAACAACGCTGTTGTTTTTCGTTTTATATACTTGTATTTAAGACTAAAACCATAAGCTAATAAAAAAGGGAGTAGTAGGGCATAAATAGAAACAGGCCCTTTACACAATATAGACAACCCTATAAAAAAACCAGCTTGTAAGGCTACAGACCAATTGATTTGTTCTTTTTTAAAGAGTTTATTAAGGTTGTATATAGCAATAAGCATAAAACCATGAGCAAAAATGTCCCAAGGTGCTTCTATAGTTATACCAATAACATAAAATGAAGTCACAACAACCAACGCATTTACCATACTATGTAGTCTACTTTTTAATATACTACGCGATAAATAAAACATATAACTACCAACAATCATAACCATAAAAACTGCTGGTAAACGCATTCCAAAAATACTTTTTACTCCAAATATCATTGTAGATATGGCAGATAACCAAGTGGGTAAAGGTGGTTTTTGGTACCGTGCTTCTCCATTCATGGTTGTTAATATCCAATGGTCGTTTTCTATCATTTCTCTTGCTGTAATAAAATTACGAGCCTCCATAATAGTTACTTGTAAGGTGTCTAAATTAGGTAGTAACATGATAGCTACAAATAGACAAAGTAATAGAACAGGATATTTTTTTAAGATTTTAAGCATCTTGTTTCTTTAATAAAATAAGATTTCTAATATATATGGTTGCGCCTAAGATATGACCAACAAAAAGCACAGGATCTTTTCTAAAAATAGCATACGTTAAAATAAGTAGAGAACCTATAAGGCTTAAAGCCCAAAAACCTAGAGGCAAGGTAGATTCTTTTTTCTTTTCAGAATACAGCCATTGAAACACAAAACGTAATGTAAATACTATTTGAGAGACAATACCTAATGCCAATAACCAAAAGGGAATGTCTTCGTTTTTAAATAATAAAGTTACGTCTATTTTATTATTGTTATAATAAAAAATAACAACAAAAACAGGCATTAAAAAGAAAACCCATTGTAACAGCTTAGGTACTTTTTGCCATTGGTTTTGTAATTGTAAATTACGAATGTATATGTAATAGGTTAACCCTTGGCCTAACATAATGGCAAAATCGTTACGCAGATAACCATATATAAACAATAAAAAGGATGCCATTAAACTTAACGACCAAAATAGGCTAGGTGTAATAACTTTCTTTTGTTTTTCGCTAGTTATCCATTGTACTATTAATCGAGAAGAAAAAAGTAGTTGTGCTAAAAAACCAACGCTATATATAATCCAGTCACTCATTAACCTTTTTTAGCAATGGAGTAGTTAATATATTTTTTCTTCATCCAGAGGTAAGCAAAACAATCCATTAAAGGTCCTAAAAGCCTATTCCATAAACCATATTTAGCTTCGCCAGCAATACGCGGAAAGTGCTGTACAGGAATTTGTTTTATAGTACCATTTTGTAATAAAATCATTGCAGGTAGAAAACGATGTAACCCTTTAAACATAGGAATACGTTTTGCGTAATCGGTTTTTATTACTTTAAGTGGGCAGCCCGTATCGTCCATACCATCGTGAGTAAAACTTCTACGAATCCCATTGGCTATTTTAGACGACATGTTTTTTACAAAACTATCTTTTCTGTTAGCACGTACGCCCGTAACTAAATCATTAGGGCCAATATGCTCTAAAAGTAAGTTAAAGTCGGAAGGAGCAGTTTGTAAATCAGAATCGATATAACCTACTAATTCTGTTTCGGTATAATCAAACCCAGCTTTTATGGCGGCACTTAAACCTCTGTTTTCCTTAAATAGGATATATGAAAATTCTGGGTTACGACTACAAATGTCTTCTATTATGGCTTGACTCTTGTCTTTAGAGCCATCATTTACAAACAATATTTTAGTTGCCTTAGAAGCTATTTTTGTATAAGCTAGTAATTCTGTTTCAACTCGTAATAAATTGTCTTCTTCGTTATAAACGGGAACAACTATTGTAAAATGATAACTCATAAATTTTTATTAATCTTACAAATGTATTGTTTTTTTAAGAATAGAAAATGAGTATCAAATAAAATATGTTTCTTTGTAGTAAATAAGCACAATTTATGAGGGACAAAGTCTAGTTTATTTACTAGATTTAAAATGTAAATAATTACGTCGTTTTTTTAGTATAAATACAATAAGAAAATAACTTGACGTTTTAACATACAGACCTCATAATTTTAAGACATAAAATAGATATAATGAATATATTAGTAACAGGAGCATCTGGTTTTATAGGCTCTCACACTAGCGAGCGATTAAAAAGCTTAGGGCATCATGTTATCGGAGTAGATAACTTTAATGATTATTATAGCTTAGATTTAAAACAGTTAAATGCAAAAGCATTAAGCAGTCAAGGTGTTACTATTATAAATAAAGATTTAAGAGACGAGGATTTAGCAGAAGTTTTACCAAAAGATATTAATTATATATTTCATTTTGCGGCTCAGCCAGGGATTTCTGTAACTTCTACATTTGAAGATTACTTTACAAACAACATAATTGCAACAAAAAACTTAATAGATTATGCTTTACAGCTTAACAATTTAAAATTGTTTGTAAATATTGGAACGTCTTCAATTTATGGGCTTGAAGCTACGTTTCCAGAAAGTGTGGCGCCAAAACCAGCATCTCATTACGGTGTTACAAAATTAACAGCAGAACAATTAGTACTTCAAAAAAGTAGAGAACAACAGTTTGATGCCTGTTCATTACGATTATATTCTGTAATTGGTCCTAGAGAAAGACCCGAAAAAATGTATACCAAGTTAATTGCATGTGCATATAACGAAACTGCTTTTCCATTATATGATGGAAGTGCTGCTCATTTAAGAAGTTTTACATACGTAGGCGATATTGTAGATGGTATTGTAAGTGTTATCTCTAATGAAGCAAAAGTAAATGGAGAAATTATAAACCTAGGAACCGAAGTAGAACATACCACACAAGATGGAATCGATGCTGTTGAAGCGGTAATAGGAAAAAAAATAAATATAGATCATGTTGCAGCTAGAGCAGGAGATCAATTACGTACTAAGGCTAATATAGATAAAGCAAGAACGCTATTAAATTACAACCCGCAAACAACTTTACTAGAAGGGGTTAGAGCACAAGTAGAATGGTATAAAGCTAATTTTTTGTAAAATTAGCTTTATTCACTCTTCTTTAAAGCTTTATAATTTTATTTTTTATAGCATAAATAACTAAGCCAATTCTGTTTTTTACTTGCAGTTTAAAAAACAAGGCATCACGATAGCCATCTATAGTTTTTGGACTTAAAAACATTTTTTCAGCAATTTCTTTATAAGTTAATTCAGTGCAAACATGTTTTATAAATTCTATTTCTCTGTCTTTTAACTGTATTTTAGAATCTTTATAATCTTCATTTAAAGTACTAATAAGAAGATTAGAAATATCTTTAGTATGATAGTATCCATTATTTATAACTTCATTTAAAGCTTCCTCTAAAATACTTTTTTCTACATCCTTAAGTAAATACCCTTTGGCACCAGCTTTTAGCATTTTTATAATAGTATCTTCTTCTTCTTCAACAGAAAGTGCTATAACTTTAATATCTGGATAATTGGTTTTTAAATACTCTGTAGTTTCAATACCATTCATAATAGGCATATTAACATCCATGAGTACAATGTCTGGAATGTTTTTTGGGGTCTTTAGTTTTGTCACTAATTCTTTGCCATGTTTACATAAATATAAAACGTTAAAGTTATCAAACGAATTTACTAAACTACTTATCGCTTGCGATAATAGCATATGGTCTTCTACAATTACTATTTTATGTGTTTCCATTTGTAAGTGTATTAATATACATAATGTATATGTATAGAGGTGCCCTCTCCTACAACAGACTCTATTGTAGCTTTGGCATTAATAAGTTGTGCTCTTTTGCAAATATTGGTTAAACCAATACCTACACTATCTAAATTGTCTTTATCGAACCCTTTACCATTATCTCTGGCTGTAATATCTATACTTGTTTCTCTATAATCTATAATAACATTTAGTTCTGTTGCTTTGGCATGTTTTATAGTGTTAGAAAAGAACTCTTGTAATATTCTAAAAAATACAATTTCTACTTCTGGGTTTAATTTTTTTTGTTCTCCTATTATTTCTAGCTTGGCATCTATATACTGAATGCGATTAAATCTATTTATTTCTTGGTCTACAGCAGTTACCAAAGAAATGTTTTTTAAAGCTTCTGGATTTATAGCTTTAGATAAGGTTCTTAGTTCTTTTAATCCTTTATTTAATGTTTCTAAAACCGACTCAATAGTATCGCCGTTTTGCAATTGTATTTTTGCAAGTGTTATTAATTGTCCAATATTATCATGAAGCTCCCAACTAATGTTTCTAAAGGTTTCTTCTCTAATTTCTATTTGGGTTTTTCCTATTTCTTGCTCAAAACGTTTTTCTGATTCTTTTTGTTCTAATAAAAGAATATTTTTACGCTTCTGAAAGATTATAAATAATATTATAATAATGATACAGAGAAAAACTAAAGTACCAACGGCTATTAAAATAGTTAATTGCCCTATGTCGTTTGAATCTTCTGTCATAAATTTATAATATTAATATTTACTATCTTTTTCACTACAAATAAATCCTATAATAAAACAGATATACATAACAATATATAAAATAAAACTAACAAGTTTTATTAAAGAATCATAAGCAACTACATCTTCGTCCCAGTAATTAATGATGAATCTAACGGGGATAGTTCCTGCAAAAATTAATAATAAACCTACACTAACCCAGAATAATAAGTTTTTAGAAACATATAAGACTTTATTAGTGTTTAAAATTTCTGAGAAGTAAAAAATTATGGATGTTATAATTAATGAACCACCAATGATATAGGGAGTTACTTGAATTTCTTGCAAGTAGTCTTGGTTAAAACCATTAATAAAAAAACTAATTACGTAAATAATATGAAACAAGGTAATCCATTTTTTATGCTTATTCTCTTTTACATATCTCCTAAATAATAAAAATAAAAACGAAAAATAAATCAAATAATAAATATTGTAGAGTAGAGTATTATTTATGCTTGTATATACTCTTATATAATATCCTAAAGATTCATTGATTACAGCATACCACAATACTAATAGTAAATACTTTAAAACTGTATGTTTATACTTATAATAGTATATACTACCAGTTATTGCAGTAATATATACTATTATTGTACCTATTTTTGAAAGTAAATCTACTAGATTTTTAATATCCATATATATAAACTATTATTCATCATCTTTAGGTGGCGGAGCCAAATTAAACTCATTTAAAATGGTCTTAGTTGTATTATTTTCTTGAGCTGCAGCTGCTGTTGAGCTACTAATAGCTTGAGAGGAACGAGCTGCAGTTTTTTGTAGCCCATTAGTTTTATTATACAAAGTCATTCTATCCTCTTTTTTATAATCTATCATTAAATTTTCAAGCGGAATAAAGTCTCCCTTAATAGGATCATTAGGTGTATAAGGCTGTATAACAAAAGGCAAATGATTCATAATGTTAAACTCTGGATCATTAAAATTTGTTTTTACAGTTGGTACCATAAAACTCGTTTGATTTCCTGGGTACTTTTCGTTTGTTCTATTAGGATAAGCAGCAAAATAAACACGTATACCAGAAACATCTTTATCTCTGTTTTTTCTTTGAATTCGCTCTAAATATTTAATGTACGCTTTCATTTTATCTAGTGAGATCCATACAAATTGGGTGTCTTCAAAATCATCATGGTATACATCTTTTAACTTGTCTTCAAATAAATCCAACCTAAGAGAATCGTATTGCTGTTTTATTGCTAATGCGCGTTCTTTTGTAATAAGGTGGCCTTGTAACGTTTCATTAGGATTACTTGGGTAATCTATATTTGGAAGCGACTTACAGCCAGTTACAATAATTAATAACAGTGTTAGTATAATAACTAACGAGGGATAAAATTTTTTCATAATTATGGAGGGTTTTTGGTTTATGCAAATTTAGTATAATTATAAGTAGTTTCAACGTGATTAAAAAACACAAGTATTTATGTTTGTTTTCAAGTGATTGATAATCAGTGTTTTGGGTTTATTTATTATAAATAATAGGGTGTTTTTCCTTATATTAAATAGGTAATATCCTTTATGCAAAAAGAGTTTAAGGTTAATAGTATTTTTTGTTTTTGTAAAATATTATATGTATTTGACTCTCTGTTGATTATACCATTTAATATACCTTTAAGTGTTTCCCCTTAAACCTACAAAAGTCTTTTCCCTCTTTTAAAGCCGTTAAAAAAATAAAAGAAATAGGTTTTAAGCTGTTGATTTTAAGTGGTGTAGTATGCAAATTTGTAGTGTATTTAAAATAATAAAATACGCTATTAATAATAAAACATACTAATTATGAAAACAAAAAAACTTAAAGCACTAGTACTTTTTTTACTATGTATGTGTGCATGTGGTCCAATAAAAGACCAAACAGGAATTAAAGGAGAACGAAATTGTGGAACCATGAACGGTTACCAAGAACGTATAAAGAATGATGCAGAATTTGCCAGAAACGAACGTAATTTAGAAAATACAATTACTAACTATGTCGAGAATATAAGACAAGGCGGTTTATCTAACTTTAGATCTCAAGTCGTTACTATACCAGTAGTAGTGCATGTGGTATATAATACAAGTGCAGAAAACATATCAGATGCACAAATACAAAGTCAAATAGCAAATTTAAATCGAGATTTTAGACGTAACAATGCAGATGCAAGTACAATACCATCTGCTTTTAGTGGCTTAGCTGCAGATTCTAAAATTGAATTTAAATTAGCGCAAAGAGACGAAAACTGTAATCCAACTACTGGAATTACAAGAACAAATACTAGTACAGTTACATTTAGCTTTAATCCATTTGCAGCTACGGAAACGTCAAGAAACCCTGTGAAATTTGCGAGTAGTGGAGGAGTAGATGGTTGGGACTCTAGCCAATATTTAAATATGTGGGTTTGTAATTTATCGGGTACACTTTTAGGTTACGGTTCTTTTCCTTCAGATTTAGCCTCTAGGCCAGATGAAGATGGTGTGGTAATGGATTATCAATATTTTGGTGATACAGGAACAGCAACAGCTCCTTTTGATATGGGAAGAACAGCAGTACATGAAATTGGGCATTGGCTAAATTTAAGGCATATTTGGGGTGATGATGGTAACGCTTGTACAGGAAGTGATCAGGTTGCAGATACACCAAACCAAGCAGGTCCTAATTATAGTTGTCCATCTTTTCCATCAATAACTTGTGGTAATGGGCCAAACGGCGATATGTATATGAATTTTATGGATTATGTAAACGACGATTGTATGACGATGTTTACATTAGGACAGTCTGAACGTATGGACGCTGTATTGTATACAACAAGAGCCAGTATTGTAAGTTCTCAAGGCGATATACCACCGCCAGCAATAGCAGGAGCCGATTTATTCTCTAAAGATACAGATGCAGATGTTGGAAATGAACCTAATAATGAATCTACTAGGTTTTATAGAAGCGAAGATATGTGGGTAAGAAACACAAACGATGGCTTAACTAATGAAGAACACCAAAACCCAATAGGTGGAGCTACAAACTACGTGTATGTAAAAGTACGTAATAGAGGTTGTACTACATCTGCAAGCGCTAATGTAAGATTATATTGGGCGAAGGCATCTACAGGGTTAAGTTGGCCAACACCATGGGATGGAAGTGTAGGGTCTCCAGTTTATGGGTCGCCTTTAGGCGTACAACCTACTGGGGCAGTAAGTGGTTCTGGTTATACTATTTTAGAGTTTCAATGGAATAATACACCAAACCCTAATGACTATGCTGCTTTTGGAGCAGATAAAGCGCACTTTTGCCTATTATCTAGAATAGAAACAAGTAGTACGGCTCCTTATGGAATGACTTCTCCAGAAACTACCAATTTAGGTAATAATGTTAAAAATAATAATAATATAGTTTGGAAAAATGTAACAGTAAGTATTCCTTCAGGAGGGCGATATGCTTCTGTACTGGTCTCTAACTATACAAGAACACCAAAGGTATATACACTACGATTCGATATTCCAAGAATTAAAAATATATTAAATAACGGTGAATTATATATTAGCCCAGAGAGCCCTTTAATAAAATACCTAAAAGAAACAGGGCAATTAAAAACTAAAGGAATAGAACAAACCAATAGAGGCTATTTAGTAGCGGATAGAAATGCACAATTATTAGATTTTAAATTAGACAGTTCACAAACGTTAGCCTTAGATATAGAATTTATTACAAACCCAGAGCGCTTAAAGTATAATAAAGCTGTTTTTGAATTTGAAGTTGAACAATATAATAAGCAAAAACAAATAGGAGGTCAACATTTTGCTTTTAAAGTAGAAAAACAAAAATAATAATAAACTTATAACAGTAAGAGGTACTTAGTAATAGTATTATTATCAATAGAATTACATTCTATAGCACAAAAAAGGAGTGTTAGTAGTTATGGTTAGCTTGGAGCGTATTCTGTTTATAATAGGAGGAATACTATTATTAATGTGCCTCTTTATTTAATATAAAGGACCTCTATGTAAGCTTTTTTAAGAATTGAAGCTTAAGTATTTTACTTGCATACAAATACTATTTTAAATTCAATAAATAATCGGCTGCAGCAAAGGGCGTCGTTTTATTAGCTTCAATTAAAGCTAACTGTTTATTAAGTTCTGCTTTTATAGTAGAATGGTTAAAAAAATCATGTTTTAACTGCTCTTCAATAGTTTGTAATAACCAAAATTTATTTTGCTCGTTACGTTTAGTATCAAAATAGTTATTTGTAGAGGTTATAGAAATATATTCGGTAATAATATCCCAAATAGTATCTATCCCTTCTTTATTAATGGCGCTACAAGTTGTTACTTTAGGTTGCCAACTAGAAGCTTTTTCAGGATATAAATGTAAGGCACGATTAAACTCTACTTTTGCAAGTTTTGCCCGCTTTATATTATCGGCATCTGCTTTATTAATAGCAATAGCATCTGCCATTTCAATAATACCGCGTTTTATACCTTGTAACTCATCTCCAGCACCAGCTAATTTTAAGAGTAAAAAGAAATCTACCATACTATGTACAGCCGTTTCGCTTTGCCCTACACCAACAGTTTCTATAATAATGGTATCGAAACCAGCGGCTTCGCATAATATAATGGTTTCACGTGTTTTACGAGCTACACCACCGAGCGAATCGCCAGAAGGAGAAGGTCTAATAAAAGCATTTTTGTTTTTAACTAAATCCTCCATTCGGGTTTTGTCCCCTAGAATGCTTCCTTTTGTTAATGTGCTACTTGGGTCTACAGCAAGTACAGCAACTTTTTTACCAACACTAGTTAAGTAATTACCAAAAGCTTCAATAAAAGTACTTTTTCCAACACCAGGAACTCCCGTTATACCAACTCTAACCGATGCATTAGCATGAGGTAAACACTGCTTAATAATGGCGTTTGCTTTTTCTAAATGCTTACTGTTTCTACTTTCTACTAAAGTAATAGCTCTACTTAATGCAGTAATATCTCCTTTAATAATGGCTTTAACTAAATCCTCTGCACTAGGTTGCGTTCTACGTTTTAATTTAATCTTAGAGATAGACGAGGCATTGGTTATTTCTGGAGGAGAAATACCATCGTTTTCCTTTAACGCAGATTTTTTAGACTCTAAATTCAATATCTATTTTATTTTAAAGGCACAACAATTTTAGTGTCATCCCAAGCCATGGTTAACGATAAATTATCTGTAGAATTATCAAAAGCAATGGTAAACTGTTCTACTGTAGTGTTAAGTTTTTGTACGGGAGCAGTATAAACGACAACATCAAAATCTGGGTTTCTCATGGCTTTCATAGTTTCATCTACACCCCATTTATATTGTTTAGAGTTAAAAATAACATCCCAAGAATCATTATTAGGAATCGTCCAAAGTGTATATTTCCCTTCAGGAAGTATTTTCCCATTAATGTTTAATGCTTTATTGGTTTCAAAAGTAGTTGCTTCGTTTGCTCCTGTTCTCCATACCTCATTAAAAGGAACTAAAGCACCAAACACCACACGATTTCTTTTAGAGGGTCTATTATAAAACACTTCTAACTCAATATCATCTACAGAAAAACTTACAGTTTTCTTAGGACTTAAAGGTTTATTAAATATACCTCCAGTAAAATAGGAGTAACAAAATACACCTACAGCAACTACGGATAATAGAACTATAAGGCGCTTTAAAAAAATGCTCATTACGTTAAAAATTTGAAAGGATAAAGATACTTCAAAAAAATACAGTTTATAAATAATAACTGTTATAAAAACGCAAAATTTTGTAGCTTTCTTATAGATTTAGAAAAAAAATGTAACTTTTTTGCAACACAAGAATTTTTGTGTCGTCTTTAGTGAGAACAACAACCAAAAACCAAAAGTGAAAATAGTCTCGACAGATATTATTAAGTTGTGTAAGCAAAACAATCGTAAAGCGCAATTACAATTGTATAATAAGTATTGCGATGGTATGTATTGTGTAGCCAGACGCTTTATAGCTAATACAGCCGAGGCAGAAGATGTAGTGCAAGAATCATTTATTAAGGCCTTTTCTAAACTGCATCAATTTAAAGGGGATGTTACTTTTGGAGCTTGGTTAAAACGTATTGTTATTAATAAAAGTATAGACTATCTAAAACTAAAAAAGCAACGCTTAGTAGAGTTAGATGAGGTGCACCTAAAAGTCGTAGATACTGTAGATAATAGCAAATGGTTAGTAGAAGACGATACAACCCTAGATGATATTAAAAGTGCAATAGAGCGATTGCCCGATAAATATAAATATGTGGTTATGCTTTTTTTAATAGAAGGGTACGACCATCAGGAAATTGCAGAGATATTAAAGATATCGGCAGTAGCATCAAGAACACAATTATCTAGAGGAAAAATAAAATTACAAGATTTATTAAAACAAAAAAGCTATGGCTAGAGATATAAGAGAATTGTTTGAGGAGGATAGCAAACTAACAAATGAAAAAATGAAGCAAGGACACGAAGCTCGTTTTTTAGATAAGTTAGATACAGCCTTACCACAACAAAACAAACCTAAGTTTAGCTGGTTAAATATAGCGGCAAGCATCGTAATTATTTTAGGAATAAGTTATGGCGCATATAAAGTATTTAATGGAGATACAGAAACGATAGAGCCTATAGAAGTTGTAAATAAAGGCGAAGACTCTAAAAAAGAATCTGAAGCAAAAAAAATTACAACATTAGGAGATATTTCTCCAGAATTTAAAAAGGTTGAAGACTATTATGTAGCTAACATTAACTTAGAGCTATCTAAAGTAAAAATAACACCAGAAAATAAAGAATTATTTGATGGTTACATAGCTAAACTAGAAGAGCTAAATACAGAATATAATAGACTGTCTTTAGAACTAGCAAACGGACCAGATGAGTTAACCGTAAATGCATTAATAAATAACTTGAAATTACGTTTAAACCTAATGTATCGCCTTCAAGAGCAATTAAAACGATTAAAAACTATAGAAGCAGAACAAGCTTAAAAGAGAGCATGTTATTAATTATAATCGTATAAAACATAACAAAAAAAATCAAAAAACGAATAGGTAATGTAGATTATATTTTGCATTGCAATTAAAACCAAAACAATGAAATTTTTAAATATAAAATTAATCACCATTTGCTTGTTGACATTTAGTCTGTCTGCTCAGCAAAAACTAGAGAAAGCATCGCAGTCTATAAAAGCAAATAAAGATGTTGTTATAAACCTAAATACAACACATACAGACATAGAAGTCGATACCTGGAATAAAAACTATATAGAAGTAGAAGCCTATATGGAAAGCGATAAATTAACAAAAGAGCAATTGCAGAAAGCATTAAAAGCTTGGAAAGTAAATATTAATGGAACAACAGATGAGGTAACAATAGAATCTAACAAATCTGGAGGGTTATGGGAAATAACTGAAATGCGTAATTTAGATAACACCTCTCTAGAAGCCTTAAAAAACTTAGAAGGGCAGTTAGCCGAAATGCCAGTAATTACAGAAATGCCAGAACTACTTGTAGAACTAGAAAGCTTAAAAGCACTTGAAAATTTAAAAGCATTAGAGAATGTAGCAGTAATTCAAGAAGAATTATTACAAGCAAATATGCCTAAATTACCAGAATTGCCAGAATTACCAGAAGGAATATCTAATGTTAACTTTGATTACGATAAGTATAAAGATGAAGGAGAAAAATACTTAGAGCAATGGAGTAAAACTTACGAGAAAAAGTATGGTAAAGAATACAAAGAAAAAATGAAAGCCTGGGCCAAGGAGTTTAGTAAAGTAGACTTTAAAGCCTATGAAAAGGAAATGGAAGCATGGGGAAAAGCGTTTGGAGAAAAATTTAGCCAAAAATTTAATGGCGATTTTGAAAAGAAAATGGAAGCATGGGGTGAGAAATTTGGAAAAGAGTTTGGAGAAAAGTTTGGGAAGAAAATGGAAGCATGGGGAAAAGACTTTGAAAAAAACTTTGCAGAGAAAATGGAAGGAAACACTTTAATTATTGAAGAACGAGCTAAAGCCTTAGAAAGAGAACATGAAGAATATGCAAGATTACTTGAAGAAAAGGCAGCTGGAAATAATAATTTATTTTTTGAAGGAGCAGCAAATCAAAAAGTAAGAAAGGTAATTAAAATAAAAATGCCTAAAAAAGCTAAACTAAAACTAAACGTTAAGCATGGAGAACTTAAAATGGTTTCGGTAATACATAACCCAAAAGGGAACATTGCGCATGCAACATTACAAGCAGATAACATTAATGGAAGTGATACTTCCATTAATGTATCTTACTCAGATATAAATGTAAGCGATTGGGCAGAAGGGGAGTTAGAGCTAAATTATGTTGAGAATGCTATGTTGAAAAGTGTAAATAATATTATTTTAAATTCTGTATCCTCAAATGTAATAGTCAATCGTTTAGGAGGGAATACTGTAATAAATGGTAGTTTTGGCGATTTAATAATTAAAGATATTTTACCATCATTTAATAATTTAAACCTTGTTTTAGAAAATAGCGAAGCTTCTCTTAAATTACCAAAATCTACAGATTTTAATTTAATTTTTAAAGGAAAACGATCGCTGTTTAATAATAAAAATATAAGTAAAACAACCATAAAAAACACTCCAAATAATAGCATGAATACAAATAAAACTATTGTAATAAATGCAAAATACAGTAGTGTTATAGCACAATAACTTTCCTTTTTAGTACAAAAACTATTTGAGCTTATTATTATATTAGCTCAAAAAAACTACCACTTATTTAGATAGCTCTAAACAGGATTCTTACCTGTTGTTAATCTAGACATTGCACACTTATAAAGTGTTTCCTTTTTAGCTTGTAAACTATTCTTTCATAATAAATTATAAAAAGAAACAATTTGTTATTAATATTTAATAGATATTATAAATGTGTTTTTCTGAAAAACTAATACATATTTATAATTAACTTTTAAGAATAAAATAACATTAAAGAAAATTTTGTTTGAAGTATTTATAGCTACTTTTACAAGCCTAAAAAATAAATACATGAAACAATTTTACTTACTATTATTTTCTTGTTTAACAATTTCTTTAATACAAGCACAAATAGTTAATATTCCAGACACAGCTTTTAAGAATATTCTTTTAGAGAATGATTGTGTTGATACTAATAATGACAATATTGGAGATAGTAATATTGACTTAAATAATGATGGTGAAATTCAATTAAATGAGGCATTAGCTGTAATAAGCCTAGTAATTCCTAACAATGAATATTTAGATACAGCTACAAGTTCACTTACTTATATTGCAGATTTTACAGGATTAGAAGCATTTTCTAACATGGAAAAACTAACTATAGATACCTCTGCTAATAATACTATTACAACTCCATTAGTGTCTGTAGACCTTGGAGATAATAACCAAAACCTTAGAGAAATAAGAATACCAGATTACAGAGGTTTAAATAATTTTAATTTAGGAACTAAGCCAAATTTAGAACTTTTAGAAATTTTTAATGCTTTACAGTTAAATGCAATAGATTTTAGTGGAGCAGTAAATTTAGAAACACTGTATTTAGGGATGACGGTTTTAACAAACGTAGATCTCTCTCAGAATGTAAACTTAATTAGTTTTAATATAGATATGTTTGGAGGTACAAATTTAGATTTTTCTCAAAATCTAAACCTAGAAACTATAGGCATATCTTATCCAAATGGATTATCAACTATAGATGTTAGTAATAATATAAACTTAAAAAACTTAAGTACTATTGGAGCTTTCGATTTACTAAATATAGATGTGTCAAATAATACACTATTAGAGACTTTAAATGCATCACAAAATTTTGCATTAGAAACATTAAATATTAAAAATGGTAGCGTATTATCAAATTTAGAATTCCCAGACTCAAGCATGTTAGGATCTGTATGTGTTGATAATGAAGAGTTAAATGATGTGGCAGCATTGGTTAGCCAATATGGTATTACTAACTGTATTGTTAACACATACTGTTCGTTAGACCCAGGAGGAGCTATTTTTACTGTAGAAGGGGTAAATAGGCTAGATTTAAATAACAATGGCTGTGATGTAGGTGATGCATTTTTTCCAGAATTACAGTTTAATATTGCTAATGGTGGTAATAATAGTATTGCTTTTTCTAATAATTCGGGAAATTACAATTTATCTCTTTATGAAGGTGAAAGTACTATAACACCTCAATTAGAAAATAGTGCTTATTTTTCTACTATTCCAACGAGTATCGTTGTCGATTTTCCAACAGATAATAGCCCTAATGTTCAAGATTTTTGTATAGTACCTAACGGTGTTCATGATGATTTAGAAATAACTATTGTACCAGTAGTGCAGGCAAGACCTGGCTTTAATGCTCCTTATAAGTTAATATATAAAAATAAAGGTAATACAACACTGTCTGGAGATATTACGTTTAATTATAGTAATAATTCTAATGAGACAAATTTTTTAAGTGCAAGCCCAAGCCCAGTTAATGATACAAATGGTATTTTATTGTGGAATTATACTAATTTATTACCTTTTGAAACGAGAACGATAGATATAACAATGGATTTAAATACACCAACAAATCCTAACTTCCCACTAAATGGAGGTGATATTTTATCATATATAGCTGAAATTACCCCAATTGCTAATGATGAAACAGAAGGAGATAATTCAATGTCGTTAAGGCAGTTAGTTGTGAATTCTTTTGACCCTAATGATAAAACTTGTTTAGAAGGAGAGGAGATAGAAGAAAGTACAGTTGGAAAATATTTACATTATTTAATTAGATTTGAAAATACAGGAACAGCAAATGCTATAAATATTGTAGTAAAAGATATAATAGATCAAACTAAATATGATGTAACATCTTTAATACCTTTAAATGCAAGTCATAGTTTTGTAACGAGAATTCAAAACACAAATGAAGTAGAATTTATATTTGAGAATATAAACTTACCATTTGATGACGCAAATAATGATGGTTATGTTTTATTCAAAATAAAAACACTGCCAACTTTAGTAGAAGGAGATATATTTAGTAATACAGCCGAAATCTATTTCGATTTTAATTTTCCAATTATTACAAATGACGAAGAAACTCTAATTGTAACTAATAGTTTAAGTGTTGTAGAGTTTAATGAAGGAGATGTAAAAGTTTCTCCAAATCCAGTGCAGAATGAATTAATTATTGAAACTAAATCTAATTTAAAAGAGATTGCTATTTATAATTCTAATGGTCAATTAGTAATTAGAGCTAAGAATGAAACATTAAAATTAGTATCTAAAATAGATACAAGTAAATTGACAGCAGGCCTTTATTTTACTATGCTTAAAACAGATAAAGGGGTAGTGACTAGAAAAATAATTAAAGAGTAAGTTATTTAACACTTTTTTCCATGGCTTTAAAGTAGATAATAAAAGTTTCTGCTTCAATATCGTATTGAATATGCCCATTAAGCTGTTCGGTTAAAACATAAACTAGTTTCATTCCTAACGAATTGCTCGATTCAAAATCGAAATCTTTATTTACACCATTACCATTATCTAAATAAATTAATTCAAAAATATCTTCTTTTTTAGTAATAGAAATTTTAATCTTATTTATACTTTTTTTAGAAAAGGCATACTTATAAGAATTAGTTACTAACTCGTTAATAATTAAACCAAGATTAGCGGTAGTATCTGCTCCAAAAATTAAATCCTCTGGAACATTAATTTCTTTTGAAACATAGACTTCTTTTCCGCCAATAGTATTCTCAACAAAAGCAATAAGCTGTACTATATACTCTTTAGTTTTAATATCTTGTAGAGAGGCGCTATTGTATAACTTCTCGTGAACCAAAGACATCGATTGTATTCTATTTCTACTCTCTTCTAAAGCTTTTATAATTTTTTCATCTTGGTATTCATCTTCTTGTAATTCTAATAAACCAGAAATCATTTGCATGTTATTTTTTACCCTATGATGAATCTCTTTTATTAAAGTTTGATTTTTATGTAAGCTATGTTCTAAAGCTTCATTTTTTAATTCTATTTCTTTATTAGCAGCCTTTAACCCAGCATTAAGTTTTTTATTTTTAGATAACTGAAATAATAATATAATAGAAAATAACATAAAAACGGCATACCAAGAGTACGATAACCACATAAAAGCATTATTTATAGTAGGCGTCTCTTTGTAAGCACTTGTAATATTTAAGTTTAAACCATAAAGGTTAATACTAGACGAAATAATATCTTTATTTAAGAAATCAAAGTTTTGGTAAAATTCAAGATCTCTATTAGTATTGTAAATTTTGGTACCATCGTAAACAGCTTCTCTAGATAAATCTATAGTATTATTTATTGTAAATTGATGTATAAACTGGAGGTCTATATCATTGTCATAAAATGTATTTAATAAATATTTTACATCTACAATAGGAGATATGTAACCAACAACTTCATTCTCATAGTTTTTTGCAGAAAAATTAAACGGAAAACCAGCCCAGCCCTCTTTTAAATTAATGGGAGGGAAAAGGCTAATGCTATCTTGCATCATTAACTCTTCAAGTTTTTTTAATTCTTCTTTTGGTCTAAAATCTCTGGCAGAAACTCCTTTTAAATTCGATGGGTCTATTTGGTTTGGCGAGATAACATATTTAATAACATGGGCTTTATCAACATAATTTACCAACAAAGAATCATTAAATTTTAAGTCTCTAAGAAGGTCGTGTAAGTAGTTTTGAATTTGTTCTTCTTTAGGAAATTCTTTAGAATTTTTTACATACCCTCTTATAGAAGATACAAGTGTTGCATAGTTATCAATTCTAGATTCTGCATCAGAGACAGCATTTAGGTGAATTTTATTTAACTTATCTATTTGTTTTTGCTTCTCTGTATTATTATAAGAGTTAATTAGATGCTGCAATACAACCCCTCCAACAATGAGCGCTATTATTAATATAATGTGATATTTAAGGTGTTTCACAATTTATGGTTGCTTGTGCGAGGGAAGAATACATTTTCAATACTGAATAAATGCGATAACGAAAGTAAAAATATAATTCAATTTAACAATAAGATAGCGCTGTTTTTTTTATGTTTTCTAACTATAAATCAACATTTTAATTAAGTTAGTGTAACAAAATTACTAGTACTATTACACTGTTTGTTGGCTATTTAGTTTCTTTCTAAATTAAAAAACAGGTATTTATACTTGGTTTTTTAAAAGAACAGAAAAGTACATTTATAAAGCTTAAAAATTACATATAAATTGACTAACTTAAATATAACCAAATTATGAGTGGAGATAAAATATCAAGATTAGGATTATCCAACAAAGAAATGGCTAGTAAATATGGCCCATTGTCAGGATTAATTGGTACATGGTCTGGTAATCAAGGTGTAAACCTTATAGCCGTTCCAGACCAAAAGGGGAGTTTTACTCTTTTAGTAGCGCCTTATTACGAAACCTTAACTGTAACCGCTTTAAGTAGCCCAACACCAAATAGAGGTTTAAAAACTATAGAAAATATACCTACCTTAATGTATAGTTTAATGATTCATGATGCTACAAATAATGAATTAATGCATGCCGAAAATGGTATATGGGAACTATTAGATGGCTCAAAAGATAACGATGGATACAATTTAGCAAGAATCTCCACAGTACCACATGGCGATGCTATTATGGCTCTAGGAAACGCTACAGAAACCAAAGGAAGACCAAATATAGATTCTAACTTAAGTTCTTCTCCAGTATTAGATTTTCCTACGTTTGGTTATGGAGAAGCAGTATACAACGATGTATATGTTCCAGGGTTTATTACAAGAAAACCAAATCAATACCTTATAGATCATTTAGATAAACAAGAAAAAGAGGGGAAAACTGTAATAAGTAGTATTAATCTAAATGTAAGTACAGCTAACAATGGAGGTATTAACAATATACCATCAATAAATAAAAATGCAGATGCTACAGCCTTTAATAGTACTTTTTGGATAGAAACTGTACAGAATTCTAAAACAGGGAGAACTTTTCAGCAATTACAATATTCACAAAACACTAACATTAATTTTCCTGTAAAAGGGACACCAAAGGGAAAAACAATTGGTTGGCCTCACATTAATGTTAATACTCTAATTAAACAATAATAATATGCTTACACCAGAAAAACTAGAAGATTTACGTAAACATTTACAAACAGCTGTAGAAGTAGAGTTAAGTACAATACCATTATACTTATATACCTATTATTCTATAAACCGCACCCCAACTTTAAAAATTAAAGACGAAAAAAGAGCTAATGAAATAAATACCTTTGCAAACAAAGCAGGAGGCGTATTAATGAGTGTTGCAGTAGAAGAAATGTTACACCTATCATTAGCCAGTAATATTTTAAAATCGTTAGGAGGTTCTCCTGCAATTTATAATAAATCCCCTAAAAGCTATCCAACAAACTTATTGCATCATAAAGATGGGTTTTCTATAGGATTATCAAAACTAACGCAATCACAGCTTCAAAAATTTATGGATGTTGAAAAACCAGCGCCAGTAGAAGAAAAACCAGAAGGAGACCAATGGGAAACATTAGGGCAGTTTTATGAGTATATTGCTAATTTAGTAAAACAAACAGAACCATGGGATTATACTAATCCAGACAACCAATTAGTAGATGGAAGAGGTTATTATGCACCAAATAATATAGACACAGTATATGCTAAAGATGCTGCACAGTCTGCATCTACAGTAGAATATGCTAATAGTGATGATAGTGGAGGATTAAAACAAATTAAAAATAAAGAAGATGCTTTAGCAGCTATAACAGAAATCTCAGAACAAGGAGAAGGTTTTCGCACAAGCCCTTCGCATGAGTATGACGATCCCTCACATCAAGAAGACAGTCACTGGTATAAGTATAGCGAACTAAATACCAAGTTCTTTGACTTAGAGCTAACAGAAGAAGAAAAATCACAATTTATACACAATTTTCCAGAGAATCCAAAAGCTAGTGATTTGTCAGACGATTATAAGCTTATTGTAGATTTAAATAATGCTGTTTATTCGTATTTATTATGGATGACAGAAATGAGTTTTACACTACAAGGTACAGCACAATCTAGTATGTTTTATATAGGGATGCATAAAGGAATGATTTTTATTTTAGATAAAATTATAGGAGGTATGCGTAATTTAACCTACCAAGGAGCAGATAAAAAAACATACCATTTATCTCCTAGTTTTGAAAACTTTGAATTTACATCTAAAGAATTAGCAAAAAGTGAGTTAGTAGCATTAGCAGAATTGGTTTCTGCAGCTAACCCTAAACTTGGATGGGATGGTATTGTAGGAAGAATAAAAGACCTTCCAGATGTAAATGTTATTGGAAATAAAGTAAGTTTTGCCTAAATTTAAAACGATATAAATAATTATGAAAAATATTATATATAGCCCTATAAACGACGAAAAAAGCTCTGGATCTAGCTGTGGTACAAAACCATCAGGAGGATGTGGTACAAAGCCATCGAGCTGTAGTACACCATCTGGACCAAGTGTTATTCCAAACCCAAAAGAATTACATGCCTGTATGGGTTTAAATGCTTGTAAAGGTCATGACCGATTAGGAACTAATGATTGTGCAGGAATGGGAGAATGTGCTACTGCTTCTATGCATTCTTGCCACACATTAAACGATTGTAGAAATCAAGGCGGTTGTGGATTATATGGCACACCAGACGAACAAAACAATCCAGGAAACAATTCCTGTTCATGGCAAGGCTCATGCGCAGTGCCAATTAATGCAGAACGTTTTTCTACCGAAGGACCAAATCGAGGAAAAAGTGTATGGAAACGAGCAAGAGTGGTTTTTGAAGAAAAAATGCTTGAAGCCAACAGACAATTTGGAGATTCTCCAATGGAAGGAGGTCCAACCATGGACTACATAAATAAAAACTTTACTGGCTATGCAGCTTGCGGTGCAAGTGGCTTAAGTGGAGGAGGAACTTGTTCTTAAACAGTTATAATTTGAAGCAAAATACAATAAAAGACACCCTAAAATCCCTTCCAAATCTTGGCTTGGGATTAGGGTTACGTCACACGCACTTTCAACACATATTAGCACATTTTCCAGAAGTAGATTGGTTCGAGATTATTTCGGAAAACTTTATGTATTCTCATGGGAAACCTAGATACATTTTACAGCAAATAGCAGAACGTTACCCCATAGTTATGCATGGGGTATCTATGTCTATAGGCAGTACAGAACCATTAAATACAGATTATTTAAAAAAACTTAAAATTTTGGCAGAAGAGGTTAAGCCAAAATGGATTAGTGACCATTTGTGTTGGACAGGAGTTTTAGGTGCTAATACACACGATTTATTGCCCTTACCATTAACCGAAGAAACTTTAAAGCATGTATGTAGTAGAGTTGAAACTGTGCAAGAGTATTTAAAAAGACCACTAATAATAGAAAACCCTAGTACTTATTTAGATTTTAATCAATCTACAATACCAGAAGCAGAGTTTTTAAAATTAATGGTTGAGCAAACTGGGTGTGGGCTGTTATTAGACGTAAATAATACTTACGTAAGTTGCTTTAATTCTGGCGAAGACCCGATAAAATATATTAAAACATTACCACACGAATCTATTGTACAAATGCATCTAGCAGGACATCAAAACTGTGGTACACATATAATAGATACCCATGACAGAAAAGTAACTAAGGAAGTTTGGGAACTGTTTCATTTAGCATGGACATTAACAGGAGGAACAGCTACATTATTAGAATGGGATGGTAATATACCATCATTTGAAGATTGTATTAAAGAATTGCATAAAGCAAAAGATTACATGCTGAGTCCAACAGGGAATTCTGCAATAGCTGTAGATACTTTAAATAAAACGGAAGAATTATCTACACCTATAGACTTTATGGTTAACCCTTTAATGGGGGAAACAATACACTCTAATTAGTTATGGAAAAACCATCAGAAGAATTACTAGATATCCAAAAATGGATGCAATCCTCACTAATAGACCCTAAATTAGAAAATATTGATTTAGTAGACCACTATGTCTCGCCATCTAAAACACTAACGGCACATCAAAGATTAGCAATATATCAACGATCATATTACAGTAGGTTAATAGAATGCATGCGAGAACAGTTTAAAGCGTTACGGCATACATTAGGAGATGATTTATTTGACGATTTTTCTAGACTATATTTAAAAGCAAAACCATCATCAAGCCCAAGTTTAGCCGATTTAGGAAAAGACTTTCCTAATTTTCTTAATAAAACGAGACCAGATAAAGATAATCCTGAACTTTGGATAGATTTTATGATCGCTATGGCACAATTTGAGTGCGATCTCTATCGAATTTTTGATCAAGAAGGAAGCGAAGGAAAACCATTAGCAGATAAAAATACTTTAAATGAAAACCTAAAACTTCAAAAATGCTTTTCTATACATACTTATCCTTTTGATGTTAATACTTACTATCAGCAAGTTGCTCAAAAAAATAATCCTGAAATATCCAGAACAAATAAAATATATATAGCGTTTGTAAGAACAAATTACCAAGTTTACATTATTAACTTGACAGCTATTCAATATCAGTTTTTAGAATCTTTACAAAAAGGAGAGGCCGTTTTAGATATCTTACAACGTTTCTCTACAGAATCTGGTTTGCCAATAAATACAATTAATAAAGAGTGGTTACAGTGGAAGAATACTTGGGTTGAGAAAGGCCTTTTCTTGAAAGGTTAATACATTTCTATTAAGTATTGTGTGTAGTTTAAAATTATAAAACATCTTGTAATTCTAGAATAGTATTTATTACTAGAAAATCAATTTTTTAGTACATAAGGATTAGAAAGAATTACTTTTAAAAATAAAAAAGCCTGAAACATAAATGTTTAGGCTTTTTTATTTTTGTATTAAGATGAGTTTTACTGAACATTTACGCCTGTAAATGTCACTTGAATATCTGTTTCACCTCCAGCATTTGTAATATCTCCATCACTAACTCCAGCAGCAGATTTATTAGGCTCATGACGTAATGTAATAGTTAAATTTCCTGTAGCAGCCGCAGTAGTAGTAGTAGTAAAAGAAATACCTATAGGATTCCCATTACCATCTTGATCTGCATAAGCTATAGTCGCTATACTATTAGTTGCTGTAAAGAAAAATTGATGATCTTCGTCCTCTTCTGCAACTTCTGTTGTAATATTTTCTGCAGGGTCTTCTGTTTCATTTAATAAAACAATTGTACCATTATAAGTTGTATTTGCTGCTAAATTTCCAGATACAGTAATAACAGGAGCATCAGGCCCATCGCCATCTAAATCTTGGCTTCTCATAACTATTGTAGTGCCTCCTCCTTGCGGAACTAATGTGGCAGTAAGTGTTGTAATAACTTCTTCTTCATTTACTGGAGCAGGAGTACTATCATCATCATTAGAACATGAACTAAATATTACAGTTGTAAGAACTAAAGTTAAAATTTTTATTGTTTTCATTTTTTTTACGGTTTAGTATTTTTAATAATTAATTTTTAAAGATAACATCACATTCCTTCCTATATCATCTGTAAAGTATCTTAATCTGTTTAAGTAATCTATGTATGAAGTATTAAATATATTATTCACATTAATACCTAATACAATTGGTACGTTCTTTTGCTTATTTAATGTAAAACTACTAGCAAAATGTAGTACATGATAAGCACTAGGTGGCGTACTAATGTCTACAAGAACATTAGTTCCTGTGCTTGGTATAAATTGTTCAAAATTATTGTTTGGGTAGCGCGATTGTTTTGCTGTAAATTCACTAGTAATACTGCTTTTAAACCCATTCCAGTTTTCTTTTGTAAAGTTTATGCTTGTTACAGTTTTAAAAGCAGGAATATCTATTAATGGGCGTTTATTTTTAGTATCGTCTCCTTTAATGTAAGATGATGTATTGCTAATACTCCATTGTTTGTTAAGCTTATAATTTAAAGCAATATCAAAACCAAACAAAACAGCATTAGATTGCTTATACTCCCATACAGGGAAAGCACCTCTAATAGTTTGTTCCGTTCCATTTGGCTCTATATAAATAAAGTCATTAATAGTATTATAATAGGTTTCAAAAGTAGATGAAAAAGCATCATTAACATAAGTAAGTGTACCCGAAAATCTATGAGACTGTTCTTGTTTAATCCTCAAATCTCCGAGTTCTATACGTGCTGCAGAATGATGTAAACCATCACTAAATAATTCAGCAGGATTTGGTGCTCTATTAGATAAACTGTAATTAAACGCTACAGTTGCTTTTGCATTTAAAGCATATTTTATACCTGTTGCTGCTGAAATATTATGATATTCAAATTTAGGGTTTACTAATAATTGTGTGCCAATATCATCTATAATAATATCTGCAAAATCTAAAGCGTAACCACGTTCTGCCCAACGACTTTTTTGATAAAATTTTTGAGCATTAATAACATTAAAATCATAACGTAATCCAGCGTCAATAATAGTTTTATCATTTAAGCGCCATTCTGTTGTAACAAAAGCACCAAAGTCAGTTTTTTCGTAATCTGGAATTAAGCGTCTTACACCAGTTTCTGGATTAGCAAAATTATCTTGATACCTAAAGAGTATACCGGTATGAAATTTTCTATCTCTATTGGCATCAAATTTAAAATCGGCTAATAAAGATTGTGTTTTTAATGTTAAGTCTACAGCAGGCTTGTCTCTATCTGAACCAACACGTTTATCAAATTCAAATCTTTGATTGTTTTGAAAATCATACTGTAACGTTAATTTTCCTAAACTTTCAAAGCGCTTGTAAAACTTAGTTTTTACTAAATGATGTGTAACCTCTTGTTTTGGATTATTAATGTCATAACTAAAATCATTTTCAATTAGTGGTTCATTACTATTAATAGCATTAACAAGGTCTTCTATGTTACCAATATGTGATGCACTAAGAATGCCTGTAGTATTATCAACAAAACTATAGAAAACATCAAACCCTTTTTCAAATTGTTTAAATCCACCACGAATAGAAAAAGCTTTAGCATTTAAACCTGTATTTGTAAGGTTGTATTTTGGCGCTTTAAAATCTCCAAAACGTTTATAACTACCTTGCCCAGTAACAAACCACCCTTCTTTATAGGTTTTGGTTAAAGAGGTGCTAATATTACCTCCACGACCATTAGTTTGTCCATTAATAATAGTTTTTCCAAATAAAGAATCTTTACTAATGGTTTTTATAGGGTTAAGTACTACAACACCACCAATAGCATCTCCTCCATAAGCTAAAGCTCCAGCTCCTTTTATAACAGAAAGGCTTCCAGCAGTATTTATGTCTATATTTGGAGCATGTTCAATACCCCATTCTTGGTCCTGTAGTCTAACGCCATCAGTCATGATAAGAATTCTACTACTATGTAGACCATTAATAACAGGTTTAACAATTGTGTTGCCTGTATTAATAGAAGACACGCCACTAACTTCCTTTAAAGCATCACCTAAAGAGCCACTACTATAAGCTTCTAGAGTTTCTTGTTTTAAAACGGTTTCTTGAGCCGTTACTGTCTTTTTTGAAGCAGATACGCCTTTTACTGTGACCTCATTTAACTCTTCTGAGTGATGTTCTAATTTAATAGAGCCAAAAGTGTCTCCAGCAATCTCAACATCTATAGTGTTAGTTTCGCATCCTACATGCGATACTTCTATAGTTATTAAGCCATTACAAAGGTTTTCAAATTTAAATTTTCCATTGGTGTCAGTTGAAGTATATAAGTCTAATGTTTTAAGATGCACGGTAGCGCCCGATAAAAAGGTGCCATCATGAAAATCTTTTACTTCACCTATATACGTATAACTGCAATTTTGACTAATTACTAGCTGACTAATAGTAGCTAATAAAAGCGCTATACAATATTTCATGTGTATTGTTTATTTGTTTCTATATAAAATATAATCTATTATATGTATGTAGAAACTGGAGGCGCTCTTAGAGAAAATGATAAATATTTAGGATTATATAGGTAGGAATATGAATAAAATATCTGTTTTGAAAATGACTCTGTTTTTATTAGATCATAATTACTAACAATATTTAAGTAGTCTTGATTAAGTTTAAATAAACAAAGATCACAATCCTTTTCTAATTTATGAAGGTGTGTTTTGTAATGGTTATTACAAGTTTCATGATGATGCTCATGTTCAAGTTTATGAATAGAGCTAAGCGTTATAGGCACAAGAATGCTCATTACTAATGTAATGGCAATAATTTTAGGTATAAAGTGCTCTTTCAAGTATAACATGCTAGCACAAATATAACAACTTTATTAAAAAACGAGCATTATATATTAACAAAGACTTAACGTTTAAAATTAAATAGAAAAAAACTCATTCTCTCATTAATTTAATAATGGTGTTAATTATAAATTATGTTCTAGTATAAATACAAAATTGTACTGTTTTTTTATCTTTTATAAGCAATTTAATAAGAGTTATTTTTAAATTTTAAATAGAAGAGTAGGCTTGTGTTAACTAGCTGATATTCAGTATTAATTGTGCGGGGTAGTATAGCCTGTTATTTATAAAAATAAGAGGTAATTATTTAATATTTTAATTAGGCTAAAATATATTTGTTTAACTAATTCTGTTTATTTAATAATTAATACCCCTCTTTAAAATTGAGTATTAACGATATCTTCAATTCATTCTTATCAATAAGTTCTGTAGTAGGATTTAGTTTTTGTGCTTTATTATTAACTTCAAAAAACAGAAACAAAAAAAGTATTATTTATTTAGGTTTATTAGTGTTTACTATTTCTATAAATAATCTACAATCATGGATTTTAGCTAAAAACTTATTTCAACATAAATTTGCGCTTGATTATATTCAAATTCCATGGCATTTTTTAATAGCTCCTTTTTTTTACAAGTTTCAAGTACATTATTTAGAAATAGGAGAGAAGTCTTATAAGCTTTTAAAAATAATTATACCATTATTTCTGTTGTCTACAATTTTCCAGATTACTTTTACCTTAGTTTATAGTAGTAGTAGCCAAAATATTGAAAGATTAGACTATTTATATGAACGATATACCTCTATAGATGAAGTGTTCAGTCTTGTAATATCATTAGGAACTTTTGGCTATTCATACTATATATTAAATAAAAAAGAAAAATTATTCTCTAAAATTTTAATGTTCGACAATTTATGCTGGCTCTACACTTTTTTTAAAATTGGTGCTTTAGGCTATATACTTTGGATATTTGCTTTAGTAGTTAAAATTAAAATGGATTTTAGTGGTTTTATATTTTCTTATTATCCACTTAGAGTATATACTACAGTATTGATTTATTGGATAAGTTATCAAGCTATAGTTCGTCTCAATTTATTAAATGAAAGGCGGGATTTAAGAGTTGCTATTTTAGAAAAAAATGAAACTAAAAGGGGCCTTTATCTAGATTCTAAAAATGAGGACTTCATTAAAATAGAAAAATATATAGTTGAAAATAATAAGTTTACCGAATCAAAAATATCTAGAGATATACTCGCGACCGAATTAAAAATTAATAAGAACAAATTGTCTCTTTTAATTAATAGTGAAGCAAATAAGACTTTTATAGAATATATGAATGACTTTCGTATAAATCATGCAAAAAAAATATTAATAAATAAAGAGTATAGCAAGTATACCATAACAGCTATAGGGTTAGAATCTGGCTTTAATTCTAAATCTACCTTTTATCATATTTTTAAGAAGCAAACAGGAATGACTCCATTAGAATATAAAAAAACACATTCTTATTTTTAGTAGTCCGAGAATGTACTAAATAGTCCGACAGTGTACTTTTAAGTACATTCTCGGATTCTTCTTTCTTTTAAACAATTTATCATTACAAAGCTATTGCGAATATAAATTAATCTACAACAGAACTTAATTATGTTTAAGTTTTTACGTTTAAAAACACATTCAAAAATACAATGACCGTAAAATATATAACGGCAAGAGTCACTCACTTAAAAGAGAATGAATGTTAAATAAGACAAAATGTAAAACTTTAAGATTAATTATTTAAGCGTAACAGTAATAAAAACATCGAACCTTTAAAATAAAGGCATTATTAACAATTTTAAATTTAAAAAAATGAAAAAATTAGTTTTAGTATTAGCTATCGTATTTATTAGTAGTAGCAGTTTTGTAAATGCTAATAGTAGTGACAGTACATTGTTATATGGAGATTGTACAGCATCAGCATGGAATTTTGGTACTGATTATGGAGATGGAAATGAGGCAGATGAATATTTTTGGACAAATTTATATTTTGAAGCATACTGTAATGATGATGGTAGTTTCTTTAAAGAAGGTGTAAATGGAGGGTATTAAGAATAATGTTTAATTGAAGAGAGGACCATGTGTCCTCTCAATTTATATGATTATATGAATAAATTTATATTAACAATAAGTCTTTTAGTCTTTTCTAACGCTTTCTGCCAAATAGACAACGCAATCGTAGAATATAAAAAAGTTAGATTAAAAAAAGTTTTTAATGAGAGTAAAAAGGAAGCATTAGCAAACTTTGAAAAAGGAGCTAAAATAGAAGAATTTGTAAATAAATCTTTAAAAGAGGCCGTTTTTAGCTTAAGCTATAAAGGTGGTGAAAGTTTTTTTCAAGTTAGGAATACAATGGAAATTTCCAAAAGTAGAGCTTTTAAAATGTCACTTGGACCAGATGGAAGTAGTAAATATTATAATTCTAAAAATGAAATTTTAAGAGAAATAAACATTTTTGGAGAAGATTTTTTAATTTCAAAAGCCCAGTATAAATGGGACTTAAAAACAGAAACAAAGACAATAGGTGGCTATAATTGTTATAAAGCAGTTCTAGTTGAAAAAATGAAGACCAGAAAAGGAAGTAAAAATGTTCTTGTAGAAGCATGGTATACTCCAGAAATAAATATTCCTTTTGGCCCTATAGGTTATTCAGGATTGCCAGGTTTAATATTAGAACTTAAACGAAATAATATTAAATATTATGCAGAAAATATTAAGTTGAATCCAGAAGATAAATTCACAATAAAAAAACTAACAAAGGGGAAGAAAGTTAGCGAAGAAGAGTTTTACGATATAGCGATTAAGACGGTAAAAGATTTTAGGAAAAATAGAGGCTATTAAAATATGCTTTATAATAGAATTGTCTTTTACTTTATTATTTTTTACTCATGTAATCTATACTCTCAAAGTATAAGCCAAAAAGGCTTTGTAAAAGATAGTTTAGAAAACCCATTAACTTATGCTAATGTAATAGCGAAACCTCAAGGAGAAAACCAAAACTTAGTTTTTGCAATTAGCGATGATGATGGAAAATATAGTTTACAGCTAAAAAAAGGTGTTAATTATAACATTAGTGTGAGTTTTATGGGATATGAGTCTATAAACTATGTAATAACACCAGTAGAAAATGTAACTAAAAATTTTATCTTAAAAGAAACTGAAAACAGATTAGATGAAGTCGTTATTCAATTGCCTGTAACAGTAAAGCAAGACACTATTATATATAATGTAAAACATTTTATAACAGAAAAAGAACGTAAACTTAAAAACGTACTTAAAAAGTTGCCAGGAGTAGAGGTCGATAATAATGGAGATGTTACAGTTAAAGGCAAAAAAATAACTAAAATGCTTGTAGAGGGGAAAGCATTTTTTGGAGGAAGTACAAAACTAGCTGTAAACAATATTCCTGCAAATGCAATAGAAAAAATAGAAGTATTAGATAATTATAACGATGTTGCCTTTTTAAAAAACATCACTGAGAGTGATGATATGGCGATGAATATTCGGCTCAAAAAAAATAAAAAACATTTTGTTTTTGGTGATATTGAAGCAGGTAAAGGTGAACAAGGTTTTTATAAAGCAAATACTAAACTCTTTTATTATTCAACTAAAACCAATGTCAATTTCATTAGTGACTTCAATAATGCTGGAGAGAAAAAGTTTACATTCAAAGACTATTTAAACTTTTCAGGAGGAGTTAATGCCGTTTTTGATGGTAATTTTAATGGAGAAGATTTTAAACAATTTATACAATCAAATGATGTAATAAAAAGTCAAGACCGTTTTGGAGCTTTAAACATTAGGAAAACCCCTTCAAAAAAAATAAACATTTCTGGCTATACTATTTTCGCAAATAATAATACAGAAAACTATCAAGAAGTTGCTAATGAATATTCTGCCTTTAGTGAAAAAAAGAATACTCAAAATAATTTAAAAAATATTCTAGGAATAGGAAAAGTTAATATTGAATACACGCCTGACCATATCGAAAAATGGTCTATTAAAAGTCAAGTAAAAAGAAATAATAATTATAGAGACAATTCTATTTTTTCTACTGTAAATAATATTAATAATGAGATAAATGCCGATAACTCTAATACAACGCTACATGCAAATCAAAATATTGAATGGCATAAAAAGCAATCGCAAAAGCATACTTTTTCAGGAATCTTAAATTATATATTCGAAGAACGTGAACTATATACGTTATGGAATACCGAACAATTTATTTTACAAGGTTTAATACCTGTAGATACTACTCAAAATGAATTAATTTTACAACAGCATAAAGAAAATAAAAAACACCATATACATTCGGTTTTTAAAGATTTTTGGATACTTAATAATAAAAATCATGTTTATTCAACCATAGGGAATACATATCTACAAGAAAAATTTATAAGTAACGATAAACAGCTTTTAGATAATAATACCCAAAACAATTTTGATATTGCTGGATTTAATAATAGAGCAACTTTTAAATTAAATGATTTTTTTATTGGACTGCATTATAAGTTTCAAACTGGAATTTTTACTTTCAAACAAGGCGGATATTTACATAAATATAATTGGAAAATTAACCAGCAAAACACATTAATTAATAATAAATGGGTTGTATTGCCAGATTTTTCTCTAAAAATAGAGTTTAATAAGTCTAAAAAAATTCAAATTAATTATAAACTCAAATCTAACTTTTCAAATGCATCACAATTAGCTAATAGGTTTTATTTACAATCGTATAATTCGGTATTTAAAGGAAATAATACTTTAGAAAACGAATTATTACATTCAGCAAGAATACAATATAGACGATTTAGTATATACAGAGGTTTATTATTAACAGCAAGTATTAACTATACTAAAAAAGTAAAAGGTTATAGAAATGCAGTCGATTTTGATGGGATTAACCAGTTTTTAACTATACAAATGATAGAGAATCCAAATGAAAATTGGAGACTAGCAACATCTATTAGAAAGAAAATAAGTAACATTAAATATAAAGGAGGTTTCAATTATAATAATTCTAAATATTTACAAAGCATTAATAATAGTTTTGTAACAAATAAAAATGAAAACTATACATTTAATGTTGGTGCTGAAACAGTATTTGAAGACTTTCCAATAGTTAAACTAGGGTTTAAAAAAAATATAGGAAATTATTTTTCTGATAATTCAAAGTCTAGATTTATAACAGATGAGCCTTACTTGAGTTTAGAGCACGAATTTTTAAATGATTTTGTTTTTTCTTATAGTTATACACAATATAATTATCAAAATAAAGAGCAAAACCTTAATAATAAATACAATTTAAGTGAAGCTTCTTTATTTTATAAAAAGGAAAATAGTCCATGGAGTTTTGAATTGAATGCTAAAAACGTATTTAATACTAAATTTAAGCAAAGCAATCAATTCTCAGATTATTTAATTTCTGATACAAAAACTTTTATTTTACCTAGGGTTATAATGCTTTCAATTGGATATAACTTGTAAATAATGAAGAAAAGAAATAACTATCGTTATGCTATTTAACCCTACTATAAATAGTATAAACGCTTCGATTAGGGATAAGTTAAAAAATATGAAATTTTATTCTACCATTATCTTTTTTATAACTAATAGATTGCCGAATAACAATTAACAATAATATAGAGAATATAGAAAGTAGTTTAGTAAATATATACCCAAATCCAGCAAAGGAACATATTAATGTAAGCTTTAATAAAAAGAAACGGGTAAAATTGAAATTTATCGTTTTGATGGTAAACGTATTCATACAGATAATTTTATAAATACGAGTAGTGTTACTTTAAATATGAGTACTTATAATAAAGGACTCTATTTTATTAAAATTTATATAGCACAGAAAACAGAAACGTATAAAATATATAAAGAGTAACTCGCCTACATAAGCATAGAGTATAAATTAAAGAGACTGTTTGAAAAAGCAGTCTTTTTTGTTATTATGGATTTATATATAAAAAAACGGAAGCTTATTAAAGCTTCCGTTTTCTATTTTATATGTAAAAAATATATTCTATTCATTTACTAAAACCCATTCTCCTTTAGCAATTAAAGGCTCGGCTTGTTTGTATTTTACAGTTTTGTTTTCACCGCTCATAACATGCTTTATAGTTACACGATCGTTACGGCCAATTTTAGGTTGGTCTCTAACAATAGTTTCTACAACTTGCTGTTGTTGTTGCGTATTACTAGCGGCTCTATTTTGTGCAGAACGCTCATCTAGATTAGGAATTTCTTCTTTTTGTGTTTGTAAGTTTTCCTTTTTACGCGTTTGTCTTGCTTCGCTAATTGTATTTGTATCTGCTGTTGGTAATTCACCTTTAAATAAGAACGAAATAACGTCTTTATTTACTTGGTCTATCATGGCTTTAAATAATTCAAAAGCTTCAAACTTATAAATTAATAACGGATCTTTTTGTTCGTGAACAGCTAATTGTACAGATTGCTTTAACTCATCCATTTTACGTAAATGCGTTTTCCAAGCATCATCTATAATGGCAAGTGTAATATTTTTTTCAAAATCGTTAACTAACTCTTTTCCTTTAGATTCGTATGCCTTTTCTAAATCGGTAACCACTTGTAATGTTTTTACCCCATCTGTAAATGGTACTACAATACGTTTGTATTGGTCACCTTGGTTTTCGTAGACATCACTAATAACAGGGAAAGCAACTTCTGCATTACGTTCCATTTTAGCTTTATAATGGTCAAAGGCAGCTTTGTATACTTGTTGTGCAATATCTGTTGGCGATAATTTATTAAATTCTGCTTCAGATATTGGTGATGCCATAGAGAAGTAACGAATTAATTCGAACTCGAAGTTTTTATAATCGCTAGCAGCTTTGTTAGATTCAGCAATACCTTCAGAAGTATCGTAAATCATGTTTGCTAAATCTACACGCAAACGTTCTCCAAATAAAGCATGGTGACGACGTTTGTATACTACCTCACGTTGTGAGTTCATAACATCATCGTATTCTAATAAACGTTTACGAACCCCAAAGTTATTTTCTTCTACTTTTTTCTGTGCACGCTCAATAGATTTAGAAATCATAGAATGCTGAATAACTTCACCTTCTTTTAATCCCATTTTATCCATCATTTTGGCAATTCTTTCACTACCAAATAAACGCATTAAATTATCTTCTAGAGAGACGTAGAATTGAGAACTTCCTGGATCTCCTTGACGACCAGAACGCCCTCTTAACTGTCTGTCTACACGACGCGAATCGTGACGTTCTGTACCTATAATGGCTAAACCACCTGCAGCTTTTACTTCGTCGCTTAATTTAATATCGGTACCACGACCTGCCATGTTTGTTGCAATAGTTACTTGTCCTGGTTGTCCTGCTTCTGCTACAATGTCTGCTTCTCTTTTGTGCAATTTTGCATTTAATACATTATGAGACACTTTTCTAATAGATAACATTTTACCTAATAGCTCCGAAATTTCTACATTGGTTGTTCCTATTAATACAGGTCTACCTTCTTGCGATAATCGCGTTACCTCATCGATTACTGCATTGTATTTTTCACGTTTTGTTTTGTAAACTAAATCTTCTCTATCGTGTCTAGCAATTGGTCTGTTTGTTGGAATTTCAACAACGTCTAATTTGTAGATTTCCCAGAATTCACCAGCTTCTGTTACCGCTGTACCTGTCATACCAGATAACTTACGGTACATTCTAAAGTAGTTTTGAAGAGTTACCGTTGCAAAAGTTTGTGTTGCGTCTTCAATTTTTACATTTTCTTTGGCTTCAATCGCTTGGTGTAATCCATCACTATAACGACGTCCATCCATAATACGACCCGTTTGCTCATCTACAATCATTACTTTATTTTCCATAACAACATATTGGTTGTCTTTTTCAAATAAAGCATAGGCTTTTAATAGCTGATTTAAAGTATGAATACGTTCAGATTTTACACCAAAGTCTCTAAATAACTCTTCTTTTAAGTTTGCTTCTTCTTCAGAAGAAAGGCCTTGCGATTCAATTTTAGCAACTTCTACACCAATTTCTGGCATAACGAAGAAGTCTGGGTTTTCTTTACCAGAAAGAAACTCAATACCTTTATCTGTTAATTCTATTTGATTGTTTTTTTCCTCTATTACGTAGTACAGTTCTTCATCAACCTTTGGCATTTCGCGGTTGTTGTCCTGCATGTAAAAGTTCTCGGTTTTTTGAAGTAATTGCTTAACACCTTCTTCACTTAAAAACTTAATTAAGGCTTTGTTTTTTGGTATACCTCTGTATACTCTTAGTAATTGGAAACCGCCTTCTTTCGTATCGCCTTCTGCAATTAATTTTTTTGCTTCAACTAATACTTGTGTTAAGTGTTTACGTTGTACAGAAACAATACTTTCTACTTTTGGTTTTAGTTCTATAAATTCGTGTCTGTCTCCTTGCGGAATTGGACCCGAAATAATTAATGGTGTTCTGGCATCATCGACTAATACAGAATCGACCTCATCGACAATGGCGTAGTGGTGCGGACGTTGTACTAAATCTTCTGGTGAGTTAGACATGTTATCACGTAAATAATCGAAACCAAATTCGTTATTTGTACCGTAAGTAATGTCTGCGTTGTATGCTTTACGGCGGGAGTCACTGTTTGGTTGATGGTAATCGATACAATCAATACTCATACCATGGAATTGAAATATTGGTGCCATCCATGCACTATCACGTTTTGCTAAGTAATCGTTTACCGTTACTAAGTGCACACCTCTTTCTGCTAAAGCATTTAAGTAGACTGGTAAGGTTGCTACTAATGTTTTTCCTTCTCCAGTTTGCATTTCGGCAATTTTACCTTGGTGCATAGCAATACCACCTATAAGCTGTACATCGTAATGTATCATGTCCCAAGTAATGGCTTTTCCTGCTGCATCCCATGAGTTTGCCCAGATCGCTTTATCTCCATCTAAAGTAACGTAATCGTTATCTCCAGAGATTTCTCTATCGAAAGGACTTGCTGTTACTGTAATTGCTGTATTGTTTGTAAAACGCTTTGCGGTTTCTTTTACCACAGCGAAGGCTTCAGGAAGAATATCGTTTAATGTTTTTTCAACAGCTTCGTACGATTCATCTTCAATTTTATCTACTTCTTGATAGATGTCTTCACGTCTATCTATATCATCTGTTGCATCAGCTTCTTTTAAAAGTTCAGCCTTTCTATCTTCAAAAGGTTTACGCGTATCTGCAATAATAGCTTTGAATTCTGCTGTTTTGGCTCTTAAGTCATCATTAGATAAGGCTTCTAAGGCAGTTTCGAAAGCTTTAATTTTATCTACTATAGGCATGATGGCTTTAACGTCTTGTTTAGATTTGTCACCAACAAATACTTTTAGTATAGAATTTAAAAAACTCATAGGTTTATATATTTAGTTAACAGAGTTGTCTTAAAATGGTGTAAGATAACTTTGTTTTATTATTTATAAATCGGCTAAAACCGATTGTTATTTTAAGTGTTTTTAAGCCTTAAAATATAAGGGCTTAAATATACGTTTTGTTCACGTGCTTTTATAGAAACTTAACTAAACTTTTTGTATTAAATAAAAGGTTTAATAGTTTCTAAATTAAAAGCATAAAAAAAGCCTCTGCTTAGAGACTTTTTTCTGTGTTTTACTATATTAATATTCGTCCTCGTTCCAGAGGTAATCTTCGTCTGTTGGGTAATCTGGCCAAATCTCTTCTATAGAGTCATACGAGTCTCCTTCGTCTTCAATTGCTTGTAAATTTTCAGTTACTTCCAGAGGTGCTCCGGTTCTAATAGCGTAATCTATAAGCTCATCTTTGGTAGCTGGCCAAGGTGCATCACTTAAATGGGATGCTAATTCTAATGTCCAATACATTTCTTAATAGGTTTATTTTTTTGCAAAAATAATTTTTTAGTTTAAATAGTCAAGAAAAAAGTGAATTATTTTATCAATAATAAAAAAGAACGTCATTTTTCACTGAAACTATTTGATTATAAATCTTTTGCAGTGTTACTTAATCTTAGCTTAAAAGTGTTGGCTTTTTGTGTAGCTTTAATGCTTCTCAGGAATCCATTTTACTTCGTTCGCTTGCAAGTCAAATGACAACTTTCGTGCCAATACAAAAAGGTAGTCAGAAAGGCGGTTTAAATACATTAATGCTTCTGGTAAAAAAGGGTCAAGCTCATTAAGGGCAGAAGCTAAACGCTCACTACGCCTACAAACGCAGCGTGCTATGTGACAGAATGACACGGTTTGATGCCCACCAGGTAACACAAAATGGGTCATTGGTGGCAAAGCCTCATTCATAGCATCCATTTCGCGCTCCAGTAGTTCTATATCTTCGTTAGATATTTTATTTATATTTAAACGTTCTTTACCGTTTTTTAATACCATTTTTTCTGGATCGGTAGCTAAAATAGCTCCTACAGTAAATAATTTGTCTTGTATTATTATTAAAATATCTTTGTATTGTTGATTAATGTCTTGGTCGCGAATTAAACCTATATGAGAGTTTAATTCATCTACAGTACCATAACTATCAATACGTATATGATGTTTTGGAACTCGTGTACCTCCAAATAAGGCAGTAGTTCCTTTGTCTCCTGTTTTAGTGTATACTTTCATACCTGTAAAGATAAATGTAAATAGGGGAAAAGGCAAAAGAGAGCTATACTTTAAATTAAAAAAAGGAAACCTATCTTTTAAGTTTCCTATTGTCTTTTCTTTTGTAATAACTGTCTTTAAATGATTGCTTTCTTTTTCTGGAACGCCCTGCTATTATAGGAATAAGAATCATGGATGCTATTAATAGTAATATCATAATAATTAGATTCTAATTTTAAAATGTTCTTTAGCCTGTTCTTTTCTAAAAAAGACTATGCCCCAGAAAAAGGTATCTATTGTTACTGTAACTTGTGGGTGTTGTTTTATGGTTTCCCAAGCTTCTGTCATGCCTTTAGACCAATAAATATCATCAAAAATAAAAACGGAGTCGTTATGTGCTGTTGGTAGAAGTGTTTCAAAGTAATTTAAGGTAGCTTCTTTTTGATGGTTACCATCAAAATAGATCAAATCATAAGTATTTGAAGTTAATGTTTTAGTTACTTCATTAAAATCTCCTGTTAATACGTCTATATTTTTTAACCCAAACTGTTTAAAAGTGTTAGATGTGAATTTAGAAATATTTGGGCAACCTTCTACAGTGGTTATATTAGCTTCTGGATTACCTAGATGCATAGCATGTGTAGCTATGCCCATTGAGGTGCCTAATTCTAAAATAGTATTACATTTTAAGTATGCTATTAAGCGATAAAATAGCTTAGCACGATGTAATGTTGTACCTGCATTTTTAGCCATTTGTGATACAAAACGTGTGTTACTTTTCATTACATGAGAGCCAACCCCCAAATCGGTAACTTCTATTGTATTGTTATTAGAGAATAAGTGCTTGTTGTAGGCTTTTAGTTTAGTATAGCTAGAGTGTTTAGTTTTATCATAGAAGCATTTTGTAACTAAATCGAAAACAAAAGGAGATTGTACACCATGTTCATTTTTAGATTGTAACCAGAATTTTATGTAGGAAATAATTAATTTTCTCATTTGTTAGTCTTCCATTTTTTCTGATAATTCCAACCAGCGCATTTCTTTTTCTTCTATATTATCTATTATAACTTGTAATTCGTTAGACAATGTATTAATTTCTTCTGGTGTTAACTCTGGATTAAGAAACTTTTTTTCTAATTCAGCTTTATCAAATTCTAAGCTTTTAATTTTGCTTTCTATGTTTTTATATTCCTTTTGTTCGTTGTAAGATAGTTTATTATTACTGTCTTTTTTCCAACTGCTTTTTTCTTTTTTTGCAGTATCTGTTGTTTCAGAAATTACAGGTTTACTGTCGTCGTAAGCTCTAAAGTCGCTATAATTGCCTGGGAAATCTTCTATAACACCTTCGCCTCTAAATACAAATAAGTGATCTACAATTTTATCCATAAAATACCTATCGTGCGATACAACAATTAAACAACCAGGGAAATCTAGTAAAAAGTTTTCTAAAACGTTTAAAGTAACAATATCTAAATCGTTTGTGGGCTCATCTAAAATTAAAAAATTTGGGTTCTGTATTAAAACGGTACATAGGTATAAGCGTTTACGTTCGCCTCCACTTAATTTTTCAACAAAATCGTATTGTTTTTTTCTATCAAATAAAAAACGCTCTAATAGTTGTTGGGCACTAATTTGTCTTCCTTTTTTTAAAGGGATGTAATCTCCAAACTCTCTAACAACATCTATTACTTTTTGGTTAGGTTTAGGTGTTATACCAGCTTGAGTATAGTATCCTATTTTTACAGTTTCTCCAATAACTACTTTACCAGAGTCGGGTTCTATAGATTGTGTTAGTATATTTAAAAAAGAAGATTTACCTGTGCCGTTTTTTCCAATAATACCAGCACGTTCTCCTTTTTGAAACATATAATCGAACTTGTCCAGAATAATTTTGTCTTTATAGGCTTTGGATACTTTTTTGAGTTCTATAATTTTACTCCCTAAGCGTTCCATGTTTAATTCTAATTGTACAACATGGTCTTTTCTACGCTGGTGCGCTTTGTGTTTTATATCTGCAAAATCGTCTATTCTAGATTTTGATTTTGTTGTTCTTGCTTTTGGCTGACGGCGCATCCAACCTAGTTCTTTTTTATATAACTGTTTAGCTTTGTTAGTTTCTACATGTTCTTGTTCTATTCGTGCTTCTTTTTTTTCTAAATAATACGAATAATTGCCTTTGTATGAGTATAGTTCTCCATGATCTAATTCTATAATCTCATTACATACACGCTCTAAAAAATAGCGGTCATGCGTTACCATAAATAAGGTAATGTTTTCTTTAGCGAAAAAAGATTCTAACCATTCAATCATTTCTAAATCTAAATGATTGGTAGGTTCATCTAAAATGAGTAAATCTGGTTTGTTTATTAATGCATTAGCTAAAGATAGTCTCTTTTTTTGGCCTCCAGATAACGCACTAACTTTTTGGTTTAGATTTTCTAGTTTTAATTTAAAAAGAATTTGTTTGTATTGTGTTTCAAAGTCCCAAGCATTATGGATGTCCATGTCTTCGAATGCTTTTTGGTAAGTATCCGTATCTTCTGGATTTAAAATAGCTTTTTCATACTGTTTTATAACTTTTAAAATTTCGCTATCAGAACTAAAAATAGTGTCTTCAATAGTTAAGTTACTATCTAAGTATGGTTCTTGAGGGAGAAACGATACTTTTATGTCTTTTCTAAAAATTACATTACCAGCATCTGGAGAATCTAATTTTGCCAAAATATTTAAAATGGATGTTTTTCCAGTACCATTTTTTGCAACAAATGCTATTTTTTGATCTTTATGTACACTAAAGGAGATATCTTTAAAAAGAGTTAGCTCTCCATAAGACTTCGCAATATTTTCTACGGTTAAATAATTCAATGGTTCAATTTTTTACAAATAACGGATAAAAAACCAAAAAAACCGATAAAAGTTTTATTCTTAACGACGAAAGGTTATATTTGTCATTAATCTATTTGCTAAAAATGAGGCGGTTTTTATTAGCTATTACTTTAATATTCAGTATTTTGTTTTCTTCTTGTATTACCAACAAAGATGTTGTTTATCTGCAAGATAAAGGTACACCTGTTAATGATTCTCTTTTGGTTAAAGAGTTATCTAAGCCATATCGTGTACAAATTAATGATGTCGTTAGTATAAATGTAAAAGCAATAGATGAAGAGGTTAAAAAATTAGTTTCTCTATTTAACCCTGTTGAAACCCAAAGAGAAACTCTAGGGCAACAAGATTTATATTTTAATGGTTTTACTGTAGATTTACATGGTAATATAAAGTTCCCTATTCTTGGAGATGTTAATGTTTTAGGGTTTACCATAGATGAAATAGCAGTTAAAGTTAAAGAAGAAATTTTAACAAAGTATTTAAAATCTACCACACAAATATTTGTTACTGTTAAACTAGCAGGTTTACGTTATACGGTTACAGGAGAAGTAGGAGGTACAGGCGTATTTACATTATTCCAAGATCGTGTTAATATTATAGAAGCACTAGCTAATGCAGGAGACATAAGTAATACAGGTGACAGAACGGATGTGTTGATTATTAGGCAATACCCTCAAGGACAAAAAATACACCATATTGATTTAACAGATAGAGCAGCTTTACAATCTCCTTATTATTATATACAGTCTAATGATATGATTTTGGTAAAACCATTAAAACGTAAAGCTTTAGGAGCAGGAGAAACAGCTTCACAGACACTAACGACTATTGCTTCTATATTTTCGGTGTTAGTATCAACTTATTTTTTAGCTAGAAACTTATAAGTTTTAACTTTATGAATGACGAATTTGAAATTTCGGAATCTCAACAGATTTCATTTGATGTTAAGGCATTTTTATTTAAAGCCCTTAGTTATTGGAAGTTATTTGTGCTGTGTATAGGAATAGGTGTTTTTATAGTATACCAGCAAAATATAAGAGAACAACAATCTTATAAATTAAGTACTCAAATTTCTGTTGAAGATGATAAGAATCCTTTATTTACCTCTAATACTAGTTTAACTTTTAATTGGGGAGGTGTTTCTGGTAAAGTAAAAACAATTATTACTAGTTTACAATCTCGATCTAACCATGAAAAAGTAGTAGATAATCTTAAATTTTATATTGGTTACTTAAAACAATCTCGATTTAGAAAAGATGATATTTATAAAGCGGCACCGTTTAGAGCTCGGCTCAAAGATAATGAGTTTCAAGCTTTAGGTAAGCCCATTAAAATTGTTTTTTTAGAGAACGATATGTATAGGTTATCTACGAATTTTGAGTCTAACTTAGTTGCTACTCAAAACTTTACTACAAAAGAGAAAGGTACAGCTGATGTTATTATAGGAGAGCAAGATTATACCTATAAGTTAGGCGAATTAGTAGAACTTCCTTTTTTTAACGGAACTATATTTTTAGCAGATAAAAGGCGTGTAAATGTTGGAGATGAGTACTTTTTACAATTTACTAGTTTTGACCAAGTTGTGGCATATTATAAAGAGCGATTATCTATATCTAATCCTAAAAGTTCTGCTATTTTAAATTTAAGTATTACAGATGTAAACAAAGCTAAAATTGTTGATTATTTAAATGAAACTGTAGAAGTCTTAAGTGAAGATCAACTAGAGCGAAAAAACTTATTTGTTACAAATACTATTGCTTTTATAGATGAACAATTAAAAAAGGTTAAGGATGAATTAAACACAAATGCAGATTCGTTAAACGATTACAGGCAAGAGAATAAAATATATAACCTAGATGACGAAAGTTTAGCACTAAGTAGCAAGTTATCTACTCTAGAATTAGATATAGATAATATAAATAAAAAATTAGCTTATTATGCACAACTAAAAACCTATTTAGAAACGAGTAAGACGTTTACTAAGCTTCCAGCACCAGCAATTGCAGGAATAGATGATGCTAATATACTCTCTAATATAGCAAAGATAAATACACTGTCTGTACAGAAATCTAAATATGAATCTACAGTTAGAAGCAGTTCTTCAATTTTTACAGATTTAGACTCTCAGATAGAGGCGATTAAAATGGTGCTTTTAGAAAATATAAGCTCGGCTAAAGGAGGATTGCAAAGAGAAAGACAATTTATTAATTCTAAAATTGGAGTAACAGAATCTAAGTTTAGAAAATTACCAAAAGACCAGCAAAAGTTATTAAATATTCAAAGACAGTATTCATTAAACGAACAAAGTTATAATCTGTTTTTAGCAAAAAGGAGTGAGGCTAATATTATAAAAGCGGCTAACGTTTCAGACATATTAGTTATTGATCCAGCTAAGGATACAGATGTAAAAGCTATCGATTTAAAATTAAGATCTCGTTATGTATTTGCTGTTTTAGGTGGGTTTTTACCGCCATTATTACTTGCTTTTTTAGTAACATTTTTAGATACCAAATTACATAACCCGCAAAATTTAGAAAACCTTTCGGCAATACCATTATTGGGAGTTGTGGGTAAAAATACAATAGATAATAATTTAATAGTACATACAAAGCCCAAGTCCACTGTAGCAGAGGCATTTAGGTCTATACGATCTAGTCTTCAATACATGTATAAAAAACACAATTTAAATGGTTCTAAAACAGTTATGTTAACCTCTTCGGTTAGTGGAGAAGGTAAAACATTTTGCTCTATAAATATAGCAACAGTGTTTGCATTAAGTGGTAAAAAAACAGTATTAGTAGGATTAGATTTAAGAAAACCTAAAATATTTGGAGATTTTGATATTAAAAATGATGTAGGAGCTGTAAACTATTTAATAGGGCAAAAAGCATTAGATGAGATCATACAAGAAACTAAGGTAAGTAATCTAGATGTTATTACTTCTGGACCAATACCACCTAATCCATCTGAGTTACTTATAGGCGAAACTATGGATAAGCTTATTACAGAATTAAGAGACAAATACGATTATATTGTTCTAGATACACCACCTGTAGGTTTAGTGTCCGATGCATTAGAATTATTAGATTATGTAGACGCTTCTTTATATGTTGTAAGACAAGACTACACTAAAAAAGGCATGTTAAATCTTATTAATGATAAATATAAAAGAGGAGAGATATCCAACTTGAGTTTTATATATAATTATTATGACCAAAAAGGCAAATATGGTTATGGCTATGGTTATGGCTACGGTTATGGTTATGGCTATGGAGCTTATGGTAACGGATATCATGAAAATGATAAAGTAAAACATACATTCTTATCACGTTTAAAATCAATCTTTAAAATAGGATAATTATAAAAAAATATAGCAATGAATAAGTATCATGAAGAAGATATCTCTAACTCTAGTTTTTTAATTACAGGAGGAGCTGGTTTTATTGGTTCTAATATTGTAGAATATTTGCTGCAATATGGAGCAAAAAAAGTTAGAGTGTTAGATGATTTTTCAAATGGATATAAGGAAAATATAGAGCCGTATTTATTGTATTCTAATTTTGAGTTAATAGAAGGAGATATAAGAGATTTAGAAACTTGTATAGATGCTATGAAAGGTATGGATTATGTAACGCATCAAGCAGCGCTAGGTTCTGTTCCGCGATCTATAAATGACCCCGCAACGACCAATGCAGTTAATATTTCAGGGTTTTTAAATATGATGATTGCATTAAAAGATAGTAAAACGGTAAAACGGATGGTTTATGCAGCATCGAGTTCTACGTATGGAGATAGTAAAAAGCTTCCTAAAGTTGAAAATCAAATAGGAAAACCATTATCACCTTACGCAGTAACAAAATATGTAAATGAACTATACGCAGACGTTTTTGGGAAGACGTATAATACAGATGTAATTGGACTGCGCTATTTTAACATTTTTGGACCAAGACAAAGCCCAAAAGGAGCTTATGCTGCTGTAATTCCATTATTTATGGATGCTATAAATAAAAATATGCAAGCAATAATAAATGGAGATGGTGAACAAACACGCGATTTTACTTATGTGGAAAATGCAGTGCAAGCAAATATTAAAAGTTTTTTTGCTAATAAAGCTTCAGGAAATGAGGTTTATAATATAGCATGTAACGAACGTATTAGTATTAATTACTTGTGGAATGTTCTTAATGAGTCTGCCAAGAAGAATATAGCTCCAATTTATGGACCGAACAGAGTAGGGGACGTAAGGGATTCTTTAGCAGATATATCCAAAGCAGAAAGATTATTAGGTTACAAACCAGAATATACAGTTAGGGAAGGATTAGTGAAAACCTGGGATTATTTTAAAAAAAATACAATTGAATACTAAAGATACTAATAATTGGTTGTACACCATTTCTCCAAAAACGAAAATGGTAGACCTGAATTTTAAGGAAATTTGGAGATATAGAGATTTACTTATACTTTTTGTTAAAAGAGATGTAATTACGTTGTATAAACAAACGGTTTTAGGACCAATATGGTATATAGTGCAACCGCTTATTACATCGGTTATTTTTACTATTATTTTCAATGGTATTGCAAGTATAGAAATTGGAGATGGTGTACATCCGTTTTTATTTAACTTAGCAGGAATAACAATATGGAATTATTTTGCTGAATGTTTAAAAGGAACAAGTGATTCGTTTAAAAAAAATCAAAATATTTTTAGTAAAGTTTACTTCCCAAGGGTGATAATGCCTTTAACAACAGTAACTTCTGCATTATTAAAATTTGGAATACAATTTTTAATATTTATAGGATTCTATATCTATTTTAGTATTAGTGGTCAATCTGGAATAATTGATATTAGTACAATATGGTTGTTTCCAGTTTTAGTTGTTTTAATGGGATTATTGGGATTAGGACTAGGTATGGTTATTTCATCTATGACAACAAAATATAGAGATTTAACATTTTTGGTTGGTTTTGGAGTGCAGTTATTAATGTATATCTCAGCAGTAATGTACCCAATAGATGTAGCTGTAACTAAAATTTCAAGTAATTTTCCTAAAACATCTACCATTATTAATCCTTTAATAGAAAATAATCCATTAGCGGGAGTTGTAGAAACGTTTAGATATGTTTTCTTTTCTCAAGGAGAATTATCGCTAAATAGAATTATAATAACAACAATTATAAGTATAGTTATAGCTTTAATAGGCTTAGTTGTTTTTAATAGAACAGAAAAAAGTTTTATAGATACTGTATAATTATGAGAGATATTATTTTAAAAGCCGAAAATATATCTAAACAATATCGTTTAGGACTTGTAGGAACAGGGACTATCAGTCATGATTTAAATCGTTGGTGGCATAAAATAAGAGGGAAAGAAGACCCTTATTTACGTGTTGGAGAAAGTAATGATAGGAGTGTTAAAGGGAACTCTAATTATGTTTGGGCACTTCAGGATGTAAATTTTGAAGTTAAAAGAGGTGAAGTTCTTGGAATTATAGGTAAAAATGGTGCAGGTAAATCTACATTATTAAAAATACTGTCTAAAGTAACTGGACCTACAACTGGAGAAATAAAAACAAAAGGACGTATTGCTTCATTGTTAGAAGTAGGAACAGGGTTTCATGGAGAGATGACTGGACGTGAAAATATATTTTTGAATGGAGCAATTTTAGGGATGACTAAAAAAGAAATCCGCTCTAAAATAGATGATATTATTGAATTTTCGGGATGTGAACGCTATATAGATACTCCTGTAAAACGTTACTCGTCTGGAATGACAGTACGTTTGGCCTTTGCAGTTGCAGCCTTTCTGGAACCAGAAATTTTAGTTATTGATGAGGTGTTAGCAGTAGGAGATGCAGAATTTCAAAAAAAAGCTATAGGAAAAATGCAAGATATAAGCCGAGGAGGTGGGCGTACAGTATTATTTGTAAGCCATAATATGGCTTCGGTTAAAAGTTTATGCACTCGCGGTATTGTACTAGAACATGGAAAAGTTACTTTCGAAGGCAGTGCTGAGGAAGCAGTGGCATCATACCTAAGTTCAGAGAAAAGCTTGAATGGAAATTTAAAAGTATTTGAAAACGATTTTGATAAACAACTAGTAAAACTAGAAACTTTAGGAGTTAAAAATACAGATAGGGTTTATGATGAACCTATAGTAGAAGATTCTGATATAGAAGTGAATTTAAGCTTCTTATTTAAGGCTGAAGATGCCAATAAATATAGCATAACATATCATTTGCATAATGATCAAGGTGATACTATGTTTTCTTTCTATGATAGAGACTTTAAATTGAAAATTAGAAAAGGGAAAAATAAAATAAACTGTATTATACCTAAAGACTTTTTACAAAGCGGAAGTTATAGTTTATCTCTTTTTATAGTTAAGGATAAAAGAGTTTCAGAATTTGTAGAGAAAAATATTTTTTATTTTAATATTGTTAACGGTACAAAAGAAATTGGTGCTTATTCAGGAAGAGAACCAGGTCATATAAAACCATCATTTGAATGGAAGAATATACACGAATATGAATAGAATAAATGTAACAAAGACTTACCTACCACCTAAAGAAGTGTATCAATCTTATTTAGACAAGGTTTGGGATAGTGCATGGCTTACAAATAGAGGTCGTTTGGTGTTGGAACTTGAGGAAAAATTAAAGTCAATATATAATTTAAACTCAATAATACTAACAAACAATGGGACTGTACCTATACAGATAGCATTAAAATTATTTGGAGGTTTAGGAGAAATAATAACAACTCCTTTTTCTTATGTTGCAACAACTTCATCAATTATTTGGGAGAACTGTACTCCTGTTTTCGTAGATATACATCCAGACTATTTAACAATAGACGAGACCAAAATAGAAAGCGCTATTACAGATAAAACAACAGCAATATTAGCCACACATGTGTATGGTAATCCATGTCATATAGAAGTTATTGAAAAAATAGCTAAAAAAAATAATTTAAAAGTTATTTATGATGCAGCACATTGCTTTGCAGTTAAATACAAAGGACAGCCGCTATTTAATTATGGGGATGTCAGTACTTGTAGTTTTCATGCAACAAAATTATTTCATACAGCAGAAGGGGGAGCTATGATTTGTAATGATAAAGAGATCTATCATAAACTATTTTATAGTCACAATTTTGGACATAATGGACCGCTAGAATTTCATGGCGTTGGTATTAATGCTAAAATGAACGAATTGCAGGGAGCTATGGGGTTAGCAATGCTTCCAGAAATGAATCATATAATTAATGAACGGAAAAAAGTAGTAGATATTTATAATAAGTCTTTTAGTAGAGAAAATTTAAAAACTTTAAAATTAAGAGAAGGAACGCGTTGGAATTATAGTTATTATCCAGTAATATTTAATACAGAAGAAACTTTATTAAGAGTTGAAGAAGTATTGCAAAAAAAAGAAATATATGCTAGGCGTTATTTCTATCCATCACTAAATAAACTAACATTTATTACTAGCAACCAAAGTATGCCTGTTTCTGAATCTATAGCAAAAAGAGTGTTATGTTTACCTCTGTATGTAGGTTTAACTGATAAAGAATTGAAATTAATTATAACAACCGTAGTTGAAAATTTATTATGATTATTATTGGCAATCAATGTTTTGCGAAAGAGATACTACAAATTTCACCTGTAGATTTAGGTCTTCCAGATAATGTAGTAATAGTAGGACTTCCTAGTGAAATTATTAAAGGGATATGATTAAAGTTTCAGTATGTATGATAACTTATGGACACGAAAATTATATTCGTGAAGCGATCAATGGAGTACTCATGCAAGAAACCGATTTCGAAATTGAACTAGTTATAGCAAATGATTGCTCTCCAGATAAAACAGATGCAATAATAAAAAATATAATAAAAGAACATCCAAAAGGAAGCTGTATAAACTATATAAACCATAAAAAAAATTTAGGTATAATGCCTAATCTTTTATTTGCAATAGAACAATGTAAAGGTAAATATATAGCAATGTGTGAAGGTGATGACTATTGGGTTGATAAAGACAAATTGCAAAAGCAATTTTTAATTTTAGAAGCTGATTCAAAAATAGGTTTAGTATATACTGGCGTTAAGTTTTATTATCAAAACGAGAATAGGTTTTTAAACATACCTTCGAGGTTTGCTAAGAATAAAGAAGAAGCAATAGTAAAAATGTTAGAGAGTAAGTATATAGAATTTCCAACAACTTTATTTAGAACTGCAGTATTAAATAAAGTAATAAAGATATTAAAAGAAGAATTATTAAATAATGTTGTTATTGGGGATACTAGAATACTTTTAGAAACCGCATACCGATCTAAAATACATTTTTTAGAAGATGTAACAACAGTATATAGAGTAGCTGATGGTAGTGCTAGTTATCCAAAAAGCAACGATAAATATATTTTTGCTTTATTAGATACGTATCAATGTAGAGTGAATTTTATTGAAAGAAATAATTTAGAAAAAAAACTACTCGCAACTACAATTTGTAACACAAACAAAGGGTTAATAAATAAAGCTTTTATAAGTGAAAACTATAATGATGGATTGAAATTATTAAAACCATTACTCATTAAAGAAACATTTAAATATTGTGATATAAAGACCCTTAGAAAAAAGATACCTGCTGCAGTAGTTTTAAAATTAATTTTGACACCTTTAGGAATAGGTGTATTTAAACAGAAAATGAAAAAAGATGAAAGTTAGTGTGTGTATGATTACATATAACCATGAAGCTTACATTGAAAAAGCAATAAATAGTGTATTGTCGCAAAACACTAATTTTGATTATGAATTAATAGTTTCAAATGATTGCTCAAAAGATGCAACAGATATTATTATATCTCAGATTATAGAAAAACATCCTAATAACGATAAAATAAAGTATATCTGCCATAAAAAGAATGTTGGTATGATGAAAAATTTTATATCAACACTACAGGAAGCTAAAGGAGAGTATATTGCAATTTGTGATGGAGATGATTATTGGATAGATGATAATAAACTTCAAATGCAAGTTGATTTTTTAGAGCAAAACCCCAATTTTAATATTGTATATACTTTAAATAAGATATTATATAATACTGGTGAAATAGTAGAAAATAAAATAAAACCTATTAATCAAAGAATCACAGACGTTAAAGATTTGGTTAATGATAATTTTATATCAGCTTCATCAGTTTTATATAGAAATTTAATTTCAAAAACTCAATTCTTACCTTGGATATATAGCTCGCCTTATGGAGATTGGCCAACATATTTATTACTATCTAAAAGTGGAGCGAAAATAAAGTGTCTTTTGCATTACACACTAGTATACAGGAAAAATGTTGGTGTAATGAGTAAAATACAGCAAAATAACGTGTCTATTTTTCAGACCAGTTATAATATGTTTTCTCAAATATTTAAAGATGAAAATTATAATGATATAAAAAACATAGTTGAACAAAAATTATACCTACTAGAGATTTCACTTATAAAACTCAACAATAAAAACAGAGATTACAGGAAGGCATATGTAGGAATGAAAAACTTGAAAAACTATACTATAAAAAATAAAATAAAAACAATATCTATACTAAAAATTTACTTTAAATCTTTAACAGAAGGCTTGCTAACCAAAAAATAAAACATGCGTAAAGGACAGAATACATCCAAAGAGCAAATAATACATCTTGAATCCTGCCAGCATCGTGTCGTTATTCCATTATACATTCCAAACGAAAACGATTACTACAAAGAGGCTTATGAAATTTTTAAAATGTGTTTGTTTTCTGTTCAGAAAACAGCAATATCCCCTTTAAAAATATCAGTAATAAGTAACGGAAGCTGCAAATCTGTAAACACAAGATTACAAGGACTTTTAAATAAAGGTTACATTAATGAGTTAATAATAGAAACAGAAAGCATTGGTAAAATAAATAGTATTTTAAAAGCACTACGAACAGCCGAAGAACGATTAATAACCATTACAGATGGAGACGTATTATTTTTAAACGACTGGGAAAAAGAAGTATTAAATATATTTAAAACCTTCCCTAAAGCAGGAATGGTATCTCCCGTTCCAGTGTTTAGAACCCATTTAAGATTAACCAGTAATATTTGGAAACGTTATTTGTTTTCAAAAAAACTACAATTTAGACCAGTAAAAAACCAAGAAGCCATGACGCGGTTTGCAAATAGTATTGGATGGTCTAGGTTAGATTTAAAATTTAAAGACGTTATAGCCACTATAAAAGCCAACAATAATACAATAGCCGTTTTAGGAAATGCACATTTTGTAGGAACATATAAACGAGAAGTATTTAATACATTACCCAAAAAAGGAAGCAAATATAAATTAGGAGGAGACAGCGAACATATCTATATGGACTCTCCAGTAGTTAAATATGGAGGTTATAGATTAGCGACCTATAATAATTATGCTTATACCACATAGGGAATACCTTAGAAGATTGGATAGAAGAAGCATTTAATAGCTTAAAAGAAGAACAGAAAACATACAGTACATTTAAAGACCTCAAAGAATTAAAAAGTAAGAGATTTAACTATATCCTTTCTGAAAAGATATTTAAAAAACTATTTAGAATAAAATCAATAAAGAAACTTATTTTTAAACAAAAAGGTCTAACAAAAACACAATTAGAACATTTTATAAATTAATTTGATAACACTAGTATTAACATATAGAAATAGAGATTTACGATTAGTAGAAAACTGTTTAAATTCTTTAAAAAATCAAACAAATAAAGTATTTAAAGTAGTATTAGTAGACTATGGAAGTGTCGCTAATTATAGAAATGAATTAGAAACACTTGTAAAAAACTATTCTTTCATAGAATTAATACAATGTAATACAAGTCAAGAATTATGGTGCAAATCTAGAGCCATCAATATCGTTTTAAAACAATGTGCAACAGATTACTTTTTTGTAGGGGATATAGACATGATATACCATTCAAAATTTGTTGAAACATTAAAAACGATAAAAAAAGATGCCATTACTTATTTTCAGGTAGGATTTTTAAATGAAGAAGAATCTAAAAAAGAGCAAGAATTCTCAGAATATGCCATCAATTTCAAATCTACAGAAGAAGCAACTGGAATGACATTGTATTCAACAGCTATTTTAAAGTCTATTAATGGTTACGATGAGTTTTATAATGGCTGGGGAAGCGAAGACACAGACGTGCATATCCGATTAAAAAATGCAGGGCATACCGTTAATTTTTACAAAGATCAAGTGTTAATGCTACACCAATGGCACCCAAAACAATACCGTTCTAAAAATAATTTAGCACCGTTTCATTCGGATTTAGAACAAATTAATGCCTGTTATTTAGTATTTGTAGAACAATCTAAAAAAGTAAAAGCAAATACCAAATTTAATTGGGGTGTTTATAAAGACAGTGATTATGAAACGTTAAAAAATATAGAAAAAGATTACTCAATATCTAATAAAAAAGCAGAAGTCTTAGCATTTATTAACGCCATTCTACTCACAGAACAAGGCGTGTTAAAAGTAACAATAACACAACATGAAGCCTATAAATCTATAAAAGAAACCCTTAAAAAAATAATAGGAAAAAAAACAATAGCGTTTTTAAATTTAGAAGACATTAATAATATAATATTAAGCTGTGTTATTAATCAATTAAGAACGAGTGCCTATCAATACCAATATAACAAAGTCAAAAAGACTATAACATTAATTATTAAATTGTGATGCTATGCGTATTTTAATGGTCTCGATGAATTCAATCCATTTCCAGCGATGGGTGAGTCAGCTTGAAAATAGCGAGCATGACATCTTTTGGTTCGATATTAAAGATGGGGCAAAAGTATCTAGTTTAAAATGGGTAACCTCTTTTCAAGGTTGGAGACATAAATTTCCTAAACTAAAAGGGAGGACATTTATTAAAAAGAATTTCCCTAAATTAAATAAAAGTATTTTAGAAAACGATGTAGAGAGCGCTTTCAAAAAAGTATTACAAGAAGTAAAACCAGATGTTGTACATAGTTTTGTATTGCAAATATCATGTTTACCCATTTTAAATATTATGAATAAAAACCCACAGATAAAATGGGTATATTCAGCGTGGGGAAGTGACTTGTACAACACAAAAAACAAACCTAACTACAAGGCAGAAGTTTATAGTATATTATCTAAAGTAGATTATTTATTTACAGACTGTAATAGAGATTTTAAAATAGCAAAAAATAATGGATTTAAAGGCCGTTTTTTAGGTGTGTTTCCAGGCGGCGGTGGATATAAAATAGAAGACCAAAACAATCATCTTGTACAAAAAGTAGAAGATAGAGCCATTATTTTAGTAAAAGGATACCAAGGAGAATTAGGGAGATGTATAGAAGTATTAAAAGCACTTAAAACATTAGCAAAACCATTAAGCATCTATAAAATAGTAGTTTTTGGAACACATGAAGAAGTAAAAACATATATAAAGCAAACCAATTTAAAAGCAAATTTAAACATAACAGTACTAACACAATCTTCGCATTTAGAAATTTTAAAATTAATGGGAGGAGCCTACATTTATATAGGAAACAGTATGTCCGATGGTATGCCAAATACACTTTTAGAAGCCGTAATAATGGGAGCCTTCCCAATACAATCTAATCCAGGAGGCGCAACAGAAGATGTTATTATAAATAACAAAAATGGCTTACTAATAGAAAAACCTACAGATGTAGAACACATTGCGAAACTTGTAAAACAAGCTATTATTAATAAAGAACTAGTGGCACATGCATTTCAGTACAATCAAACAAAAATAAAACCAGCTTTAGCTTATAGTAATATAAAGGAGAAGGTATTAAAAGCATACAAAAGTATATCTTAGTAGTATGATTATCTATCAATCTAAAATAATAGAGCGCGACTCGTTTTCGTATTTAGAAACTGTTTTTGAAACCAAAAACAAAACAGAAACACTGTGGTATAAAATACCAAGCCAATATAAAGACCAGTTAACAACCCAAAACTTAGATGCCGCAGTTGTAGGATTGTTAGTATTGGCTATGAAAAATAACGAAGACATTATAGTAAAAGGAACACTGTCCTCTAAACTAAACTATACATTAAATAACTATTTAATAAAGGCCTTACATTTATCTAACAATGCATACCATGAAATTAAAGTAATCCCGGAAACAACCTCTACAGCTACCTTGAATAATGGCAAAAATATAGCAACAGGTATATCTTGTGGTATAGATTCCTTTTCAACAATAGCAACACATACTAATACTCGTAAACAATACGATGTTAATTACTTAACCTATTTTAATGCAGGGTCACATGGAAAGTTTCAAGGTGAAATAGCAAAAAAACTTTATGCGAAAAGACTAAATAATGTAGAGCAATTTGTACAAAAAGTAGGATTACCATTATTAAAACTAGATACCAATGTCTATAATTTAGTAGGCGTCGATTTTCAAAAATTACACAGTATCTATCATATATCTTGTGTTTTAGCCCTTCAAAAAGGTATTAGTACTTACTATTACTCATCAGCATTTAGATTCGACTATTTTAAACTAAATAAAAATGACACCAGCGATTGGGATAATCTATTAATTGGTTATTTACAAACGGAATCTACTCAGTTCTATTCCTCAATGGCACAATATAATAGATTTGAGAGAACAGAAATAGTAGCCCACTACAAACCATCATATAATTATCTAGATGTCTGTACAAGCTATACAGACAATGCTAAGATAAATTGCTCTAAATGTGACAAATGTATGCGAACACAACTATCCCTAGAACTATTAGGTAAGTTAGAAAACTATAGAAACGTATTTAATATAGAAATCTATAAAAAATACAAAGACACCTATATAGGCAAGTTATTATATACAAAAGAAAAACATCAAATAAATAAAGATTTATATCTAAAACTGGAGGAAAAAAATATGATCAAACCAAAACACTATATAATCAATACCTTTCCTACACTAAAAAAAAGAATATCTAGATTTATAAAAAAATAAAAGCCTTAAAACGTTAAGAAAACAATAGTATACAAAGAATATGAGTATAAAATTATACAAAGCATCCAGTTTTAAATATACCCCATTTGAAGATTTCATAGAAGGAGACTTAGCTTTTATAAATGAAAACGATATTGTAATAGTAGATAAAATAAAAGAAGCAGATATTATTATCTCTCAAAATTATAAACACCTAAAAAAGCATTTTTGGAGAGGCGTTTTTGGAAACAAAAAGTTTTTAATATGGACGTTAGAGTCTAGGTTTGATACGCATTTTAGTAGTGAAATAAAAGTATTCTTTAATTTGGTTAATTGCCATATTATGAATGTCTATACAAAAGATGTTTTTGTTACTAATGTTACGTTTCGTAGTCGATTAATAACAAATAAATTAAAATTAGTACCTCAGGACTTTAAGTTAAAATCTAAAAAAGTCGTGGCATTAATGTCTTTTTATAAAGGCTTAAACTCTGAAGCATTAATAAGAGATGGAGATAATATAGATTTAATAAAGTTAAGAACAGAAATAGCATTAAAAGGGCATGAAATAGATGCAATGGATGTATATGGAAAAGGATGGCCAGAAGGAATCTCAAAAGAAGATTCCAGAGAAGGCAATTGGGTAGAACGAAAAAGACAACTAGTAGATAATTATCACTTTAATCTATCGTTTGAAAATACAGCAGCCTATAACTATGTAACCGAAAAAATATGGGATAGTATAGAAAATTATTGCTTACCAATTTATTACGGAAAGCATACAAACATATATGAATTATTTCCAGAAAACAGTTTTATAGATTATTCTAAATTTGACAGTCCAGAAGCCCTATTCGAATTCATTTCTCAAATGACAAATGAAACATTTATAGAGCGAATGAATAATTGTATAAAAGTTTATAATGCAATATGTGAAAAAGGAAGTGCATTTGGTGTTAGCGAAAGACAAAAAATGCTAGACAATATTGTGTCTAGAATAAAAAAAATACATAAAACAAAATAAAAATTATATTGCCTCTTTGTTGAAAGCAATATATAGTACATTAAATAAAATACAAACAAATGAAAATAGCTTTAATTACAGGAATAAATGGGCAAGACGGTTCCTATTTAGCAGAATTATTGTTAGAGAAAGGATATGAAGTACACGGTATAATTAGAAGAAGTTCTACCTTTAATACAGAGCGAATAGAACATTTGTATATAGATACACTTTTAAAAGATATACACGAAAAACAAAACATAAAACTGCATTATGGCGACATGACAGATGGCTCTAATTTAATACGATTAGTACAAGAAATCAAGCCAGACGAAATATACAATTTAGCAGCACAATCGCATGTAAAAGTATCTTTCGATATGCCAGAATATACTGCGGAAACAGACGGAGTAGGAACGTTAAAGCTATTAGAAGCCATAAGAATCTGTGGCTTAGAGAAAAAAACGAGAATATACCAAGCCTCAACATCAGAGTTATACGGTAAAGTACAAGAAATACCCCAAACAGAAACAACACCATTTTACCCACGTTCACCATACGGAGTAGCAAAACTATATGCCTTCTGGATAACTAAAAACTACAGAGAATCTTACGATATGTATGCGGTAAATGGAATTTTATTTAATCATGAATCTGAAAGAAGAGGAGAAACCTTCGTAACCCGTAAAATTACACTAGCAGCAGCAAGAATAGCACACGGCATTCAAGATAAACTGTATTTAGGAAACCTAAATGCAAAAAGAGATTGGGGATATGCTAAAGACTTTGTAGAATGTATGTGGCTCATGTTACAACAAGACCAACCAGAAGACTATGTAATAGGAACAGGCGTACAACACACCGTTAGACGTTTCTGTGAATTAGCATTTGAGGAAGCAGGCATAACATTACGATGGGAAGGAGAAAACGAAAATGAAAAAGGAATTTGTGTAGAAACAGGAAAAACATTAATAGAAGTAGACCCTAACTATTACAGATTAGCAGAAGTAGAAACACTACTAGGAGACCCTGCAAAAGCAAAAGAAAAATTAGGTTGGAATCCTCAAAAAACATCTTTTGAAGACTTGGTGAAAATAATGGTACGCCACGATTTAGATTACGTATTAAGGTTTAAATCTAATACAAAATAAATGACAATTCTATTAACAGGCGGAACAGGAATGGTCGGGAAAAATATTCTCGAGTACAATAATAATATCACTAACCCCTATACAATATTATCACCTTCAAGGAGTACGCTAAATCTGGAAGATTATAACGCCGTAAACAATTACATTAAAAAACATAAACCAGACTATATTATACATGCAGCAGGTTTAGTAGGCGGTATTCAAGATAATATAGCGCGTCCAGTTAATTTTCTGGTAACCAATCTGGAAATAGGAAAAAATTTAATATTAGCAGCCAAAGACAATAAAGTAAAACACTTTATAAATCTATCGAGTTCTTGTATGTATCCTAGAGAAGCCGTTAACCCATTAGGAGAAGAACTTATTTTAAAAGGAGAGTTAGAACCAACAAACGAAGGCTATGCATTAGCAAAAATAGTAACAACTAGACTTTGTGAGTATATTAATAAAGAAGATAACTATTATCAATATAAAACCGTAATACCATGTAATCTATATGGTAAATACGATAAATTTTCTCCTCAGCATTCGCATATGGTTCCAGCAGTAATTAGAAAAATAGATGAAGCCAAGATAAATGGAGAGGAGCAAATAACTATTTGGGGAACAGGAGAAGCAAGACGAGAATTTATGTATGCAGAAGATGTAGCCGATTTTATTTTCTACGCAATAGAACATTTTGAAACTATGCCACAAAACATAAATGTAGGCTTAGGTTACGATTATACTATAAACGAATATTACGAAAAAATAGCCGAAGTTATTGGTTATAAAGGCACATTTGCTCACGATACCACAAAACCAGTAGGTATGATGCAAAAACTAATAGACGATACCAAATTAAATACCTTTGGCTGGAAAGCAAAAACAACATTAGTAGAAGGATTAAGCAAAACCTACGATTACTATAAAAAAGAAGTATTAAATGATTAAATATCCATTAGCGACATCCACTTGGGATGATAAAGAAATAGAAGCTATTAATACTGTAATAGCAAGTGATATGTATACAATGGGCAAACACGTAAAACAGTTTGAAACCGAGTTTGCATCATTTATAGACTCTAAGTATTGTGTCATGGTAAATTCTGGATCTTCAGCTAACCTATTAGCAGTAGCAGCATTATTTTATACCAAAAACCCAAAACTAAAAAGAGGAGATGAGGTTATTGTACCAGCTGTATCATGGTCTACAACCTATTATCCATTATACCAATACGGATTAAAATTAAAATTTGTAGACGTCGATTTACAAACATTAAATTTCGACTTAGAGCAATTAGAACAAGCCATTACAGAAGATACTAAAATGATATTTGCTGTAAACCTTCTAGGGAATCCTAACGATTTTGATGCAATTAATACTATTATAGGATCCAGAGACATTATTCTGTTAGAAGATAACTGCGAATCTATGGGAGCAGAATACAAAGGAAAACAAGCAGGAACCTTTGGAGTAATGGGAACATTCTCAACATTCTTCTCTCACCATATGGCAACAATGGAAGGCGGTTTGGTAGCAACAGACGATGAAGAATTATACCATGTTTTAATAGCATTAAGAGCACACGGTTGGACAAGACACCTTCCCAAAGAGAATAAAGTAGCTAATAAAAGTGACGATTGGTTTACAGAATCCTTCAGGTTTGTTTTGCCAGGATATAATGTAAGGCCAGTAGAAATGAGTGGGGCGATAGGAGTACAACAATTAAAAAAGCTGCCAGATTTTTTAAAACACAGAAGAGCAAACGCTAAACAATTTCAAGAGCTATTTAAAGACCATAAAGACTTTTACATACAAGAAAACACAGATAATAGTAGTTGGTTTGGATTTAGCTTAATCATAAAACCAGAATCTAAAGTAAGTAGAAAAGAAGTAGTTGAGAAATTAACACAAAATAATATCGACTGCAGACCAATAGTAACAGGAGATTTTACTAAAAACGAAGTGTTAAAGTACTTTAATTATGAGGTTTTTGGTGAAATGAAAAATGCAAAATACTTAGATCAACATGGTTTGTTTGTAGGAAACCATCAAATCCCTTTAACAGAACAAATACAATTTTTGCATAAAATTCTGTCCTAAAAGAGCACGTAAACATAAAGCAATATTTAATAATTTTACCTTTTATCCTGTTTTTTAGCTATTTCGTCGCTAAAAAATGTATTTTAGCAGAATTATTAGATAACTGACGACTAAAATTAAATGAAGACAATAGGCTTTATCCCTTTGCGAAAAGGATCAAAAGGAATCCCCAATAAAAACAAGCGTAAAATGGTTGGAAGACCATTGTATACATGGGTGTTAGGAGAAGCATTATTTTCTAACCTAGATGAAGTTTATGTCTACACAGACGATCAAGATATTATAGACTTTATAGCCAAAGAATACCATTGGACTAATAAAGTAAAAGCATTATTACGAAGCGATGAAAGCGCTACAGATACAGCATCTACAGAATTTGCAATATTGGAGTTTTGTGATAAAATAAACTATAACTTTGATGCTTTTTGTTTACTACAAGCGACATCGCCATTTACAAAAAGAGACGATATAAATGCTTGTTTAAGTAAATTAGAAAAGGATTACGATTCAGCATTAACAGTTGTAAATACACATCGTTTTTTATGGAATGCAGATGGAACACCAATAAATTATAACCCGCAAGCAAGACCAAGACGTCAAGATTTTAATGGTTTATTAGTAGAAAATGGAGCCGTATATACAACAACAAAAACTGCTTTACAAGAGACTAAAAATAGATTAGGAAATAAAGTTGCAGTTGTAAAAATGCCAGAAGAATCGTTACTAGAAATAGATTCAGAAAACGATTGGATTGCCGTAGAACACTTATTAATAGAACGCCAAAAAAGAGCAAAAGAATCAGCGAAAATCACACACGTTGTTTTAGATGTAGATGGGGTGTTTACAGATGGAACAATAACCTATACAAAAGATGGAGAGCATACCAAGAATTTCGATATGCGAGACGGTATGGGGTTAGAGATTATGCGACAATTTAATATTGAGGTTATGGTTATGACTTCGGAACAATCTGAATTAGTCGCAAAACGTATGCAAAAACTCAAAATAGAAAATGTATACTTAGGCGTAAAAGACAAGTACAGTTTACTTCAAAATATATTACAAGAAAAGAATTTATCGATAAACAACTTTGCTTATTTAGGAGACGACGTAAACGATTTAACCAATATTTGTAGCGTAGGTTGGTCATTAACACCAAACAATGCAACAGACATAGTAAAACAGAATGCAGATATAGTATTATCTAAAAATTCTGGAGCAGGAGCCATTAGAGAAGCCTGCCAATTTATAATGAATTACAATAAAAGATTTTAATTTTACACAGAATATAGAGATGGAAGCGTATAAAAAACCTTATATCATTGCCGAAATTGGATGTAACCATAAAGGCGAAATGTCAATCGCTAAAGAATTAATAAAAGTAGCTAAAATATTCTGTAATGTCGATGCTGTAAAGTTTCAAAAAAGACATAATAAAGAACTATTAACAGAAGAACAATATAACCAACCGCACCCAAACCCAGTGAACTCTTATGGCGATACTTATGGCGCACATAGAGAATTTTTAGAGTTTGATGTTGAGCAGCATAGAGAATTAAAGAACTATTGCGAAGAAATAGGATTAACCTATTCAACATCGGTTTGGGATGTAACATCTGCAAAAGAAATAGCATCATTAAACCCAGAGTTTATAAAAATACCATCGGCATGTAATAACAATGTAGCCATGCTAGAATGGTTGTGCGAAAACTATAAAGGAGAACTTCATATTTCTACAGGAATGACAACCAAAGATGAAATTGAAGATCTTGTAAATCTATTCAAAAAACATAATAGAAATAAAGACTTGGTACTATATAATTGCACATCAGGTTATCCAGTGCCATTTCAAGACGTATGTTTATTAGATATTAATTTATTAATAGATAAATATAAAGACGATGTAAAGCATATAGGTTTTTCAGGGCATCACTTAGGTATAGCAGTAGATGTTGCAGCTTACACATTAGGAGCTAACATAATAGAAAGACATTATACAATAGATCGTACCTGGAAAGGAACAGACCATGCAGCTTCGTTAGAGCCAATGGGCTTACGTAAACTATCTAGAGATGTAAATGCAGTACACCAAGCTTTAGCATATAAGAGTCAGGATATTTTACCAATCGAGCAAGTACAGCGGGATAAATTAAAAAACCAAAAAGGCTAATAATGTTTCAATCAAAAACCATTAGATTATTTTGGTGGAATGAAAAGAAACTTCAAGGAAAAACCAAAGAAAATTACGGTGACCTTTTAGGCAAATATCTTGTAGAAAAAATAGCCAATAAAAAAGCTATTTGGACTAAACCATCGGCATTTTCGTTTCAAAATTTTTTCAGCCCTATCTATGTTACCATAGGAAGTATTCTAACAAATGTAAACGACAAATGTGTGGTGTGGGGAAGCGGAATAATTTCTAAAGAATACAACATTAAAAAAGCTAAATTCTTAGCAGTTAGAGGGCCACAAACACGAATGCATTTAATAGAACAAGGCTATAGTGTTCCAGAAGTATATGGAGATCCAGCATTGCTATTACCAAGGTATTACAGTCCAAATATTAAAAAAGAATACAAAATAGGGATTATACCACACTATAAAGACTATAAAAAAGTAAGCGAATGGTATAAAAATGACGATACAGTATTATTAATTGATCTAATGACAAACAGTATAGAAGAGACTACAAATCAGTTTTTAAAATGTGAAAAAATAGTATCTTCATCATTACATGGCGTTATTGTATCTCATGCATATAATATACCAGCAGTTTGGCAAAAATTTTCTGGAGATGTTTTTGGAGACGATATAAAGTATAGAGATTATTTCGAATCTGTAAAATTAATACCATATCAGTCAGAAATTTTAGATTCAAAAATGAATATAGAAGCTCTAGAAAATGCTTTTAAAGGAAAAGATGTACTGCCAAAAGAAAATGTTATTTCAGAATTATGTGATGGATTAATGGAAGCATGTCCATTTAAAAACGAATAAGTAGATGAAGAAAAAAGTATTTGTTTTCTTTCCAGATGGCGTAGGATTAAGGAATTTCGCCTTTACAGATTTTAAAGATATTGGAGAACAAATGGGGTTCGATATCCATTACTGGAACAACACTATATTTTCATTAAAAGATAATCTGGGGTTTAATGAAGTAAAAATAGAAGACCATACAACACACAAACTATTACCAATATATACAAGAGCTAGAAAACGAGCAGAATTAAATGTGTCTAGAGATAAATTTAATGATCCAGTATATCCAACCTATAAATTTCCGTTTAATTATAAGGGCATAAAAAATAAACTTAAAAGCTTTTATACAAAACTACTTATAGGGATATATTCTTCAGAAGAAGGAATCGTTAAACTTAGAAAAAGAATAAACAATTTAGAACGCTCTACAAGTAAATACAAATATTGTAAAGCGCAGTTAGAAGAACACAAGCCAGATTTAGTATTCTGTACTACGCAACGTTCTACACAATCTATAAGTGCATTATTAGCGGCAAAAGATTTAGGAATCCCTACCGTAGCATTTGTGTACTCTTGGGATAACGTACCAAAAGCGATGCAAGTGGTAGAAACCGATTACTATTTTGTTTGGAGCGATTTAATGAAAGAAGAAGTTTTAAAATACTATCCATTTGTAAAGCCTGAACAAGTATTTGTAACCGGTACACCACAGTTTGAACCACATTTCGATGAAAGCTTAAAACAAACACGTACAGAGTTTTTTAAAGAAAACAATTTAGACGAGAACAAAAAATATATATGCTATTCTGGAGATGACGAAACCACATCACCTTTAGATCAATATTATTTAGAAGATTTAGCAAATGCTGTTAGAAACTTAAATGCTAAAGGAGAAAACTTAGGCATTATATATAGAAAGTGTCCTGTAGATTTTACTCCAAGATATAACGCTGTTATAGAAGCTAATAAAGATATTATAGAAGTTATAGATCCTATTTGGAAACAAGTTGGAGATATGTGGAACCAAGTGTTACCAGCAAAAGAAGACTTTAAAATGTTGTATAACGTTTGCGAACACAGTGAGTTTGTAACAAATGTATGTTCCTCTACAGTTTTCGATTTTGTTGCACATAACAAACCCTGTATTTATTATAATTACGAGCAACCACAACTTAAAAAAGGTATTAGAGACATAGGGCAAAACTATAAATATGTACATTTTAGATCTATGCCTAGCCAAGATGCAGCAGTATTTTGCACAGATAAGAAAGATTTAGAAAGTATAGTAGAAAATATTTTAAAAGGCAAAACATCTAATGTATCAGAAGGCTTAAAATGGTTTGAAACTGTAGCAGGAAAGGCACCAACAGAAGCCTCTAAAACTATCTGGAAAACAATAGAAAGTATATTAAATAAATAACTTACTATAAGTAAAACGACTAAACAGATGAAAATTGGTTTAATTACATCCGAATATCCACACCCTAAAGTAACCCACGCTGCAGGAATAGCTACAAGTATAAAAAACTTAGCCATTACTTTAGTAAAAAAAGGAGTAGATGTAACTGTATTTGTATACCATCAAAAAGCAAATACAGTATTAGTAGAAGAAGGCGTAGAAATTCATTTAATAGCTAAAAAAGCATTTAAATGGTTTACGTGGTATCGCTATCGTATGCTAATTCAAAACTATGTAAATAAAATTGTAAAGGAAAAAAATATAGACCTATTAGAAGCACCAGATTGGACGGGTATAACAGCTTTAATGCGTTTTAAAGTCCCTCTAGTGATACGTTTTCATGGAAGCGATGCGTACTTCTGTAAACTAGATGGACGTAAACAAAAATTCAAGAACTTTATTTTTGAGAGGAAAGCGCTTAAAATGGCAACAGCATATATTGCACCAACAACTTATGCAGGTGAAGAAACTCAGAAACTATTCAATTTAGATAAAAACAAAATAAAAACAATACACTACGGACTGCAATTAGAGCATTTTGTAAATGGAACACCAGAAATCTATAATAAAAATACAATACTGTATATAGGCACTATTATTAGAAAAAAAGGTGTTTTAGAATTAGCAGAAATATTTAATAAAGTTGTAGAATACAACCCAAAAGCACAACTAATTTTAATAGGAGGAGATGCCCCAGATATAAAAACGGGAAGCACATCAACATACGCACTAGTAGAAAAGTTATTCTCTAAACAAGCTAAAAAACAAGCAGACTATTTAGGGAAAGTACCTTATTCTGAAGTTAAACAGCATATTAAAAAGGCTCATGTATGCACATTTCCATCCTTTGCCGAAACTTTAGGTATGGTAACCATAGAATCTATGGCGTTGCAAAAACCAGTAGTAAATACAAGTATAGGTTGGGCACAAGAATTAATAGACGATGAAGTTAATGGCTACTTAGTACATCCAGCCAACATAGAAACCTATGCAAAACGCATTATAAAATTATTAAAAGATGAAGCTCTTTGTTTAAAGATAGGAAAAGCAGCAAGACAAAAAGTAGAATCTACATTTAACATAGACAATAATGCAGACCAAAATATAGCATATTATAAAAGTATAATTAAAAACTATTAGATATTATCTAGGTAATGTATATTAAAATATATATATGATTATTATCATACATAAGAAGAACAAAATTATTAAGATTTTAGATGAGCAAGAACGTAAACTAACAGATCTAGTTATTGGTTTATCAATAATAGATGGACTTATATATATAGTTGAAAAGTATAAGAATACATTAGTCTTATGGTGTGAGGAATCATATCAATCCCAAATAAATTACAATAAATTACCATTAATTTTTCATCATAAGTTGATTCTTTCATCTTATAATCCAAGTAAAATGGAGTATTTACCTAAAGAGATAGGTTATATAGATCGTTCTTTTTTTTTAAAAATAAATAAAAACGTAAGATACTCAACATGGCAAATGAGCAGTATTATTGGAGGAATATATACTAATGTTTTATCTTATTTCGTAGAGGAGTTAAAAGCTGAAAATGATTTTAATTATTTTTTAAACTCAGTAGGTAAAAAAGCTATGCCTGAAGGATTGTTTTGTTATTCAGAACCTGAACTACTTAAAGATAGTAAAACAGTTCGAGTAAAGTTGAAGCAAGCAAATACAGCAACACTATTTAAATTTGTAAAACAACATTATAAATGGGTTTGGGTATACCTTTTAAGTTTGTGTTATATTGTTTACGAAAAGAAAGTAAGCAGTATATTCTATGTCTTTAAAAATCTATTGTATAAACAACGTAATGACAATTTTAATTTAGAAAAAATAACATTATTAACTAAAAGAGAAGAAAAGAATAACAAAACTGTAGATGTAATAATACCAACAATTGGACGTGAAAAATACCTTTACGATGTTTTAAAAGATTTAGCAAAACAAACCATACAACCTAAAAATGTTATTATAGTAGAGCAAAACCCGGATAAAACAGCAGGAAGTTTGCTTAACTACATAAAAACAGAAACTTGGCCATTTACAATAAAACATACATTTACACACCAAACAGGCGTATGTAATGCTAGAAATTTAGCATTAGCAAAACTTGAAAGCGAGTGGTGCTTTTTTGCAGATGATGATATTAGGTTTACACCAGATTTATTAGAAAAGTCTTTTAAAAAAATAGAATCGTATGGTATAACCGCCTTAAACTATTTGTGTTTACAAGATCTTAAGAAGCAAACTTTTTTCAAATTACATCAAACTAATTTATTTGGATCAGGCTGTAGTTTTGTAAAAACAGAAATGATAAAAGGTATACAATTTGATATGGCTTTCGAATTTGGTTTTGGAGAAGATTCCGATTTTGGAATGCAAATTAGAAATAATGGAGGCGATATTATTTTTGTTCCAGACATTAAAATAAAACATTTAAAAGCACCAATAGGCGGTTATAGAACAAAAGTTAAGCAACTCTGGGGTGATGACGTTATACAGCCAAAACCCTCTCCAACAGTAGCCTTACTTTACAGAAAGTATTTTACAGACTGTCAACTAAAAGGATATAAAATAGTATTATTTATTAGGCATTACAGATCGCAACCAATTAAAAACCCTATTAAGTATATTAAATATTCAAATAAACAATGGAATAGAAGTATGTACTGGAGTACTATTTTAAGAAATCAATAAAATGCTTAAACTATACACAGATTCTAAATTTTTAAACGAAACACACCGTAAAAGTGTGTTTCCGTTGTTGTTCGATTTATATTTTTTAAAAGACGAAGTATTACTAGAACACTACAAATTAGTAGATTCTGTTTTAGAATGCGATATTGTTATATTTCCTATAGATTATGCTAAATTCCTAAAAGAAAGAGTCGCCTTTTTAGCATTACAAAAAGAAGCTCAAACACATAATAAACCAATTTGGATTTACTCAGGAGGCGATTATGGCTTTACTAATTATATTAAAAATAGTTATACGTTTAGACTTGGAGGCTTTAAAAGTAAATTAGACGAAAAAACGTTTATAATACCATCATTTATTAACGATCCATATACCACACAATTACCTCAAGGATTTAATGTATTACAAAAGGAGGAAAAACCAACAATTGGTTTTGTAGGACATGCGCAATCTGGATTAACAAAATACTTTAAAGAGTTTATTAACCATGTAAAATACCAAGCTAAACGAAAATTAAATAAACGCATTGCAGATTCTCAGCCCTTTTATCCATCAAGTACAAAACGAGCGCAATATTTAACAAAGCTAAATATAAGTGAACACTTAAAAACAAATTTTATTTTAAGAGACAGTTATAGAGCGGGAGTACAAACAGAAGCAGATAGACAAAAAACAACACAAGAATTTTACGAAAATATATATAATAATGCCTACACCTTTTGTATTAGAGGTGTAGGCAATTTTTCGGTTAGATTATACGAAACGCTGGCAGTAGGACGTATCCCTATTATATTGAACACAGATTGTAAATTACCTCTGTCTAACAGTATAGATTGGAGTAAACATTGTATTATATTAGATGAAAGAAAAAAAATGTCTTTAGAAGCACAGATTTTAGAATTTCATCAATCTAAAACTGATGAAGAATTTTTAGAGATTCAAAAAAGTAATAGAGCGCTATGGAAAACGCATCTAGTAAGGCAAACTTACTTTATTAATATTTATAATATATTTAAACAAAGTAATGACTAAAGCTTTTACACTTATTGTATGCACATATATGCGACCTAAACCACTTTTAGAGTTGCTAAAGTCTGTACAAAAGCAAACGTTATACCCCAACGAAATTCTTATTATAGATGGGTCTACAAATACAGAAACAGAACAAGTATTAAAAGAGCGTACATTTAAAAACTTAAAATACTTTAAAGTAGACGATAGAGATAGAGGCTTAACCAAACAACGTAATTATGGTATTAATAAAGTTGCCGAAACCTCAGAAATAGTATGTTTTTTAGACGATGATATTGTTTTAACAACAATGTATTTTGAAAACTTAATAGAAACATATAACAGTCAAAAAAGTGCATTAGCCGTAGGAGGTTATATAACTAACGAAGTGGAATGGCGTGCAGCATCAAAAGAGAAAAGTAAATCTTGTTTTTATTATGACGATTGGATGCGTAATGAACCCTCTCGTTTTAGATTAAGGCGAAAATTTGGATTATTACCAGATGCAGAACCTGGATATTTACCAACATTTTCGCATGGACGATCTATTAGCTTTTTACCGCCAACAGGAAAGACCTATAAAGTAGAACAACTTATGGGAGGCGTGTCATCTTTCAAAAAGGAAATATTTAAAACATTAGCATTTTCTACCTATTTTGAAGGTTATGGATTGTATGAAGATGCCGATTTTTCGCTACGACTGGCAAAACAAGGTGATATTTATATAAATACAAATGCTCAGTTAGCACATTACCACGATGCTTCAGGAAGACCAAACCAATATAAATATGGCAAAATGGTATTACGAAATGGATGGTACATATGGCGTGTAAAATACCCAAAGCCAACATTAAAAGCACGATTAAAATGGAATGCAACAGCTTTGTTGCTTACAGCCATTCGTATTACTAATATTGTAACATCTAACGCTAAACAAGCAGCATTAACAGAAAGTCTAGGAAGAATAGTCGGTTGGTGGTCTTTGTTATTTAATGCGCCAAAAGTAGAACAATGAATTTTTTAATTATATCACATGTAAAACATAAGCCAAATGGAGCTGCGTATGCGGCATACGCCCCCTATGTAAGAGAAATGAATTTATGGTTAAAGCACGTAGATAAAGTAACCATTGTTGCGCCAAAAGTATCAGGGAAACCAACGCCTATAGAAATCAATTATAAGCACAAGGCTATTAAATTAAATACTATTCCTACCATTCAGTTTACGTCTATACAACATAGTATAATGTCACTATTAAAATTACCATTAATACTGTGGACTATTTTTAAAGCATGTAGAAAAGCAGACCATATTCATTTACGTTGCCCTGGAAATATAGGATTATTGGGCTGTTTTGTGCAAATACTATTTCCTAAAACACCAAAAACAGCTAAATATGCTGGAAATTGGGATCCTAAAGCAAAACAACCTATAAGCTATAAATTGCAAAAATGGCTGTTAAGTAATACAATGCTAACAAAAAATATGCAGGTTTTAGTTTATGGTAATTGGAAAGATCAAACCAAAAACATAAAATCATTCTTTACAGCAACATTTACTAATAAAGAAATAGAACAACCCCTACAGCGAGACTATGGTTCAATATTAAAATTTGTATTTGTAGGTAGTTTAGTAAAAGGGAAACGCCCATTATTAACCCTACAAATTATAGAAGCATTAATTGCAAGAGGAAAAAAGGTGTGTTTAAATATGTATGGAGATGGGGTTTTAAGAGAAGAATTACAAAATTACATAACAGTTAATAATTTAGAAGCACATATTACATTACATGGTAATCAAGATAAAGAAGTTGTAAAACAAGCCTTAAAAGAAGCTCATTTTTCAATACTACCATCTAAATCCGAAGGTTGGCCCAAAGCCATAGCAGAAGCCATGTTTTATGGTGTTATACCAATTGTAACTAAAATATCCTGCGTACCATATATGCTAGATTATGGTAATAGAGGGATTTTAATTGATTCTGAATTAAAACTAGCAACTAATACTATTGTAGCAGAATTAGAGAATACAAAAACTTTAAAAATAAAAGCAGAAGCAGCCACAAAATGGTCACAAAACTATACCTTGGATGTGTTTGAAAGCGAGATTAAAAAATTAGTAGATAACAATTAAATAACGTGTAGCATTTCTAGAATTGTAGAAATGAAAAATAAAAAATAATGAGAGTATTACAGTTAATAGATTCATTACATACTGGGGGAGCAGAGCGTGTTGCTGTAAATATAGCAAATGCCTTAGCCCCACAAATAGATAAATCTTATCTCTGTGCTACAAGAGATGAAGGTTTATTAAAAGCGAGTCTACTAAAAACTGTTAAGTATCTATTTTTAAATAAACAAAAAACAATAGATATCAAGGCTATTAAAACACTTAATACTTTTATAAAAGAAGAGAATATAGAAATTATTCATGCCCATTCTTCATCATTTTTTTTAGCAACTATTATAAAGCTTTTAAATAAAAAAGTAAAAATAGTATGGCATGATCATTATGGGAATAGTGAGTTTTTAGAATCGAGATCGTCTAAAGTGTTAAAAAAATGTTCTCGATATTTTTCATGTATATTAAGCGTAAATAGACAATTAGAAACATGGTCTAGAAATAATTTAAAATGTAAAAATGTAAGTTACCTGCCTAATTTTGCAACAAAAAGCAATATTACCCCAACAACAACCTTGAAAGGGACATTAGGTAAACGTATTATCCATCTTGCAAACTTAAGAGCACAAAAAGACCATATAACACTATTTGAAGCATTTAAAATTATAGTAAAAAAACATCCAGAATGGACACTACACTGCGTAGGTAAAGATTTTAAAGATGACTATTCCGAAGCTATTAAAGCTAAACTGTTAGAATTGAAAATAGAAGAAAATGTATTTGTATACGGGAGTAAACCAGATGTGTCTAATATTTTAAAACAAGCAACAATAGGCGTGTTATCATCTAAGTCTGAAGGTTTACCCATAGCACTTTTAGAATACGGTTTGGCTAACTTACCAGTATTAGCAACTAAAGTTGGAGAATGCGAAAATGTTGTAATTAATAATAAAAATGGTCTATTAATTAATTCAGAAAACCCAAAAGAATTATCACAAGCATTACTTTTGTACATCGAAAACGAAAAATTAAGATCTAAATATGCGGTAGCTTTTGCACAATGCATTGAAAATAATTATTCTGCCAAGACGCAAACAATTACCCTTTTAAAAAAATATAAAGCAGCGATTGAAATTATTTAATTACATAAAAATTATAGGGCTGCATGTTCTAATAGGTATAGCAGTTTATATATTACCAATTTTATCTAAAGTATATTTATTGGGGATATTTTTGTTTTTTGTTATTAAAATAATAAAAACAAAACCAGCAGAAAGAGCCTTACAAATTTTAATAGCTTGTGGTTATATAGTAGGGGCTGAGGTGTTTTTACGAATGACAGGTGGTAGTTTATTATACGAAGCATCAAAATACCTAGTTATTCTATTTTGTTTAATAGGCGTGCTTACAATACATATAAATAAACAATCTATAATATATGTATTCTACATCTTTTTATTATTACCTGGAATTTTAATAGCTGGATTTAATATCACAGAAAATACAACGTTACGTACAGCAATAGCCTTTAACTTAAGTGGTCCTATATGTTTAGGAATTGCAGCATTATTCTGTTATAAATTAAAAATAAAGTACCAGGATACTCATAAAATTCTATTAGGAGTAGGGTTACCCTTAATAACAATAACAACATACCTTTTTTTATATACACCAGATATTAGAGATGTGGTAACAGGTACCTATTCTAATTACGCTACATCTGGAGGTTTTGGACCCAATCAAGTCGCAACAGTATTAGGTTTTGGAATGTTTATTTTTACAACACGGTTTTTTCTAAAATCCCCAACATTAAGTTATAAAATTGTCAATCTTATATTACTAGCATTAGTGTCTTATAGAGGTGTTGTGACTTTTAGTAGGGGAGGCATGATAACTGGAGTAATAATAATAGTAGCCTTCTTATACAGCTATTATGTAAAATCTTCAGTGAAGAATAAAAAAAGAACCTTAAAGTTAATAGTTGTTTTTTTAGCCGTATCTATTTTTACATGGTTATTTACATCTATCCAAACCGGTGGTTTTATAGACAAACGTTACGCTAATCAAGATGCAGCAGGACGTGTAAAAGAAGATTTATCTACAGGTAGAAATCAATTAATATCATTCGAGCTAGAAGAATTTCTTAAAAACCCAATATTAGGAGTAGGTGTGGGAAAAATAAAAGAGTTAAGACAAAATAAACAAGGCATAGAAGCTGCATCACATAATGAAATGAGTAGAATACTATCAGAGCATGGAACGCTTGGTATTTTTGCATTTTTAATTCTTTTAATAGCACCTTTAGGAATGAGATATAAAAATAGATCCAATATCTTTTTCTTTTCTTGTTATATATTCTGGTTTTTAACCATTAATCACTCTTCAATGAGAATTACAGCACCTTCGTTTATCTATGGGTTATGCCTATTGCATTTTGTTTATCAGCCCTCAAAAAACAACACAAAAAAGATTAAAAAAGTATAGTGAAACAATTACTTTACATAGGAAACAAATTAACAGGTTCTGGAAAAACAGTAACTACAATAGATACACTAAGTAAATTATTACAAGGAGAAGGGTATGTAGTAAAAACAAGCTCAAGTAAAAATAATAAGTTATTACGTCTATTAGATATGTTGCTTTCAATATTTAGGAATGCAAAATCTACAGACTATGTTTTAATAGATACATACAGTACTCAAAATTTTTATTACGCCTATTTATGTAGTCAATTATGCAGAATATTAAAATTAAAATACATCCCTATATTACACGGAGGGAATTTGCCAAACCGGCTAAAAAACAACCCTAAACTTAGTAAACAACTCTTTAAAAATGCACATGTAAATGTTGCGCCGTCAGACTACACAAAATCTAATTTTGAAAATTTAAATTATACTAATATTATTTGTATACCTAATGCTATAGAAATAAATAAATATGAATTTAAACCTAAAAAAATAAATACAATCCGTCTATTTTGGGTGCGTTCATTTTCTAATTTATACAACCCTAATTTAGCAATATCTATTTTACATAAACTAATACAAATAGGCTATAAAGCCTCATTATGTATGGTTGGTCCAGATAATGATGGCGCATTAGAAAAGGCGAAAGCACATGCTAAAACGTTAAATGTAGAGGTCCGTTTTACAAATAAATTATCTAAAGAAGAATGGATAAAATTATCAGAAAATTATAACGTGTTTATTAATACAACAAATTTCGATAATATGCCAGTAAGTGTTATTGAAGCTATGGCACTTGGACTTCCTGTGGTTTCTACAAATGTAGGTGGACTTCCTTTTTTAATAAACGATAGTAAAAATGGTGTTTTAGTAGAGCCAAACAATGCTAATGCTTTTGTTGAGGCTATTATAGATTTACAAGACAATAAAGAAAAAGTAATGTCGATAATAACAGAGGCAAGAAAAAAAGTTGAACAATACGATTGGCAAACAGTAAAATTAAAATGGCTTTCAATTTTAAAATAAATGAAGACACGTAAAAGATTTACTTTATTATATTTACATTTACAACCCTACTAATATTATAATGGCGGACACTAACAATAAAAGTATACACTTTGAAATTTCCGAACGTAAAATACTATTACGAATTTTAGATTTATTCTTTATTGGTATAGCTGTATATGGATTAAGTTTTATTCCTGCGTTTGATTATTATTCTATAACGCAAGACAGCTGGATGTGGTTAATTGTTTTAGGTCTATACATTTCAGGTTTTGGTACTGTTTTCGAATTATACGACTTGCAAAAATCCAGTAAATTAGAAACCGTAACTACAACTATCATTTTAACAGCGTCTTTAACAGTATTAGTGTTTTTACTTACGCCGTTTTTAACCCCTTCATTGCCAGATAATAGAATAGAAATATTGTATTTTTATTTTGCAATACTATTGGCATTATTAGTCTGTAGAATAGCCTATATTAATTTTATAGCTTCTCCTAGATTTTATAAAAAAGTATTATTAGTAGGAGAAATATCTAATATAGAAACTATAGTAGAAGCCTTTAAAAGTGCAGATCCTAACTACAAAATAATAGGCTTTATAAATTGTGAAATAGCTAAAGAAGATGCTATTAAATTTAAGGGAATACCAGAATACAGTCCAGATAATATTCATAAAATTATAAAAGAAGAACAAATTTCAGAAGTTGTAGTTGCTAGTTATAATTCAGAAAACATAACATCAACAATATATAACGATTTAATGATGTTATTGGAAAAAGGGTTTCCAATAAAAGAGTATACGCAAGTATATGAAGATATTACTTACCGTGTTCCTGTACAGTTTGTAGGTAAGGATTTTTATAAATATTTTCCGTTTAGTAGAAATAATAAAAACAAACTATATTTAACATATAGAAGAGGCTTAGATATTATATTATCAATAACAGGTATATTAATAGGAAGCCTATTTTTACCATTTATATTAATAGGAAACCTAATAGGAAATAGAGGCCCTTTATTTTATAAGCAAGAGCGTGTTGGTAAAAACGGAAAAACGTTTTTAATTTATAAGTATAGAACTATGGTTGTTAATGCGGAAGCTAACGGCGCTGTTTGGGCTAAAAAAAATGATACGAGAATAACTGCATTCGGTCGATTTTTAAGAACATCGCGATTAGATGAAATACCTCAGTTTATCAATATATTAAAAGGTGACATGAGTTTAATAGGGCCTAGGCCAGAACGCCCAGTTTTTATTGAAGAATTATCTCAAGTCATTCCGTTTTACGAAACAAGACATATTGTAAAACCTGGTTTAACCGGATGGGCACAAGTAAAAGCACGTTACGGTTCTAGTGTAGATGATAGTTTGGTAAAACTACAATACGATTTGTATTATATAAAACACAGAAGTTTCTTTTTAGACTTTAATATTATAGTAAAAACACTTAGTACAGTTATCTTTTTAAGAGGACAATAATTAGCTTACGTTTGCAAATTTATAAAAGCGTAATAAATAAATATAACGTATTAAAAATGCAATAAGTAAAGGAATTAGAGCAGGCGCAAAGCGTTGTACACCTATAACCCAATGCATAGTCATTAGCCCTAACATTATAATTAATAACTTTAAATAACCAATAAACCATTTCTTAGGTTGTTTTTTAACAACTTGTATTATTGCAAAAAGACTTAGAGGAAAAGCCCAAAGTAAATTATAATTATAGGCAGTTGCAGTATGGTCTGTAGCAAACCATAATAATAATATAAATACCCCAATTATACCAGTCAAGCCAAAGAAACTAATATCTAACCATACAGACCGTTTACTGTTTTTAGAATTATTGTAGGTGATATAGATTATAAAAATTGAAATTAAGCTAAAAACAAACAACGGACTCGTAAAAAAACTAGAAGCTGCAAAAGCTTCTTTTTGTTTGTATACTATAGAAGAAGATTTTACTAAGGGTTTACCTGTATTTTTAAAGGAAGCATTTTCAAAAGATTGAAAGATGAATTCAGGTAAAAACATATATTCTCTAGGTGTAGCAGGCTTGTCTATAACCGAACCTAAAGCAATATTAATACCTAAGCTTCCCCAAGAATTCCAGTTTAGGTTATTGTTTATTAATTGTCTAAAAGTCTCAGATTTGTACGATTCTGGTGTTTTATAAACAATATTACTATTTAAAACTTGCTCTGCAACATCTCGCATTTTTGTTGCGCAATTATCATAAAAGAAATCATAAAGATAATCTTTGTTTTCAGGCTTATTATTTTCTATTAAAAAACTATATAGAGCCCTTTTTTGCTCGTATGATAAATCTAAAACTTGCTCTTTTATCGTACGATCATGTCTTACATAGCGTCTTAAAAAAGAATAAAAAGGTTCTTTGCCTTGCGAATACTTTAGCTTACCTCTGGCAAAATTTAAAATAAAATTAGGGTCGTTAAAAGGATACCGTCCATAATCGTATACAATATCTACATAACCCGAACGAACTCTAAAGGCATTATGCCCAAAAGCATCATTTAAAGAGTTTCCTGGCCCAATAGTAATAATGCTTATTTCTGCTTCTGGTTTTAGGTTAGGATTTTGCGAAAAGGATAAAAAACTAAAAAAAAGAAAAGCAAGACGTATCGTTTTTTTCATATTAAAAATACTATCTAAAAACGCTAAAATCTAATTTTAAAGAGAATACATTAGAATATAATGCAACACTTTGATCGCCTATATCTGTAAAAGCATAATCTACTTGTATTCCTTTATATTTAAAACCAACACCAAGACTAGGTTGAAAAGTTAAATCTTCGCTATTGTCTATTTGTAATTCATTTTGGAAATTTCCAACCCCCGTTCTTAGATAAATCATATCTATATAACCAAATTCAAAACCTAAAGCAGGATTTATACTGGCAAAAGAGGTGGATAAAATATCGTTATTTTGCTCAAATCGTACATTTAAATCTAGTTCAGCTCGTAGAGAATAATCATAATGAAACACATAACTTTTAGAAACACCTATCTGTAATTTAGGAATTGTAATTTCTGAAGTTTCTGGTAACTCTTGGTTTTGCCCTTCAACAGCACCTTTTATTCTTTCAAAAGCATCCTCATCAAAACTCCAAGAGTTAAAAGTGGTTGTAATATCTCTAGCCATGATACCAAACTTCCAATTATTATTCGTTTCAAACTGTATAGCAGCATCAAGTCCAAACCCCCAAGAATTAGCAAAGTCTCCAATAACTCTTCTAATAATTTTAGCATTTACACCATAATTAAGGCCATCTACTGGTAATTTACGAGCGTAAGAAAATGTTAAACCATAATCTGCAGTAGAAAATAAGCTAATACGATCAAAGTTTACATTTCCTTGGTCGTCTATAAGCTGTGTCGTATCTAGTATATCATCTACAGCAAAACGAATTAGAGAAATCCCTAAAGCACTTCTATTGTCTATAGGCATTGCAAAAGCAGCATAATCATAATTAGCAATATTGGCAAAATAACTAGAGTGCATTAAAGCAATTTGTTTATCTTCTAAATGCACAAGGCCAGCAGGATTCCAATACCCAGAGTTAACATCTCTAGTATTAGCAGTAACAGCATTACTCATTCCAAGAGCAGCAGCATCCACACCAATGTTCATAAACTCATTAGAATATTTTGTTTGGCCATAGAGCGTTAAAGTCACTATAAATGAAAAGATTGTATAGAAATATTTCAATTGCAATTTTTTTACAAAGATGCTACATTTTTTATACATATTAAACTTTAAATTAAAGAGTATATTGTATAAAGGACTATAAAAAGTAAAACTTTATTATTTTTACCAAAAACTAACCAATGATTATAAAGAAACTTATTCCAAACTTTGTAACGCTTCTAAACTTGTTTTGTGGGAGTATTGCTGTATTATTTGCTGTTAATAATCACTTTATTGCAGCTGCTTTTTTTGTGTTTTTAGGAATATTTTTCGATTTCTTCGATGGCTTTCTTGCTCGTAAATTAAAAGTGCAGAGCGACTTAGGTGTTCAGCTAGACTCTTTAGCAGATATGGTTACCAGCGGTTTAGTTCCAGGAATAATCATGTTTAAATTAATTGGTTTAGCCTGTAATGATGATGCTTTTATAGATCTATTTGGAGACTGGAACTCTATATTACATTTTAATAATTTTAAATTAGCCCCAATAGCTTTAATAGGCTTGTGTATTACTCTCGCATCGGCTTACAGATTGGCTAAATTTAATATAGACGAAGACCAACAGAGCTATTTTAAAGGCCTACCAACACCAGCGAATACGCTGTTAATTCTGTCATTGCCTTTAATAATGGAATTTCAGCATAGCGATATTATTAATACTATCATTTTAAATAAGTGGTTTTTAATAAGTTTAACTGTATTAAGTTGCTATTTATTAAATTCTAGTATTAAATTATTCGCCCTTAAGTTTAAAGACTGGAGTTTTAAAAATAACGCTATCCGTTACATTTTTATATTATTAAGTATTGTATTACTTATTGTACTGCATTTTGCAGCAATTCCAGTAATTATATTACTATACATCTTTTTATCATTATTAAACAAAAAACATTAAACACCAATGCTAGAAATTATTTTTACACTTGTAATGCTTGTTCTGTTACAAGCGGTTTTAGGATTCGATAACTTATTATACATTTCTTTAGAATCTAAAAAAGCGAAAGAATCTGAACAAAAAAAAGTAAGAAAAATAGGAATATTAATAGCCATAGTGCTTAGGATTGTATTACTTTTTGTTTTAGTATCTATAATCGATTTTTTCAAAGAACCATTTGCATGGTTAACTGGAGGCGTAGAAGAAGTGGTGAAATTTGCTTTTAATGGGCACAGTTTAATTGTATTAGCTGGTGGTGGCTTTATTATTTATACTGCTATTAAAGAAATATGGCACATGATTGCTGTTAAAGATTTAAGCCGTGATGTAGAAGGTGAGGGAAAGAAAATTAAATCTTCAAACGCGGTTATAGCAAGCATTGTATTAATGAATTTAGTATTTTCTTTCGACTCTATCTTAGCTGCCATTGGGTTAACCAGTGAAATAGAAAACGCTACAACAGCTTTTATAGTTATGGCTATTGCAATAGTTGTTAGTGGATTATTAATGTTAATTTTAGCAGATAAAATCTCTGTATTCCTTGCTAAAAATAGAATGTATGAAGTTCTTGGGCTTTTTATATTATTTATTGTAGGTATAATGTTAGTAACAGAAGGTGGGCATTTAGCTCATATTAAAATATTTGGAAACCCTATTGAGCCCATGAGCAAAACAACTTTCTATTTTGTGATTGCTATACTAGTAGTAACAGATATTGTACAAGGACGTTACCAGAAAAAGCTAATAAAAGAACAAGAAGATAAACAATAACCAGAATACGAAGACTTGAAAGCATTATTTAGCTGTCTTTTTTCTTTTTAATAGGAAAAAAAACAGCATATAGTCCAGCGATTACTATACCAGATAAAATCCAAAGTGTTTGAATGTGTTTTCCTGGTTGATAATTGCTTTCGTCTGTATTTAAAACTTGAATACTAAAGAACCATAGTATCAATCCAATACTAAAGAATAGTCTTCTTTTAATAAGAGTTTGTTTTCTAATTTTTTTAATCATTTTAATAAAGTTATTTTTCTTTATAAAGGGGCCTTAATTTATATTTAAATAAGTTCTTGGAAAACTATTTTTTATCTAGTTTAAAAGTAATTCCATCTTAAAATCAGACATTTTATACTTGTTGTTTTTTAGCACTATTTCTTTGAAACCTAATTTTGTATATAAACGAATAGCACTTGCAAGTTTAGTGTTTGTTTCAAGTACCACTTTTTTAGCATTTAATAATTTTGCCTGTTCAATACAGTGCTCCATAAGAATTTTTCCTAAGCCAAGTCTTTGATGGTTTTTGCTTACACCAAGTTTTAGTATTTCGTATGTATCAATTTTGGTTGGTATTAGAGTGATTGTTCCTGCAACCTGTTCGTTTATTTTTGCAAGATAAATAAAGCCTCCTTTATCTAACACCTCACTTTTGGGGTTATCTAACATTTTTCCGTCTGCTTCTTCGTATAAGTTATTTTCGTTTAACCATTCAAGAGAAAGCCTTTTATAGTCTTCTTGATACTGTGATTTGTATTCTAATATTTCAATTTTCATTAATCGTTATTTTTTGGAAATATTTTTTTAGTTCTATTTTTTGAGTCTCTCAAACAATATAGCAGATTCAGTAAACTTTCTATGTGCTTAATGTGTTAATTTTTCTAATAAATCATTCAGTTTGAAGAAATGAATTTGTCCATTTAGGACAACCAAAACTGTACTCTGGGTTACCTCTTTTATTTTTAAATAATTTGCTTATAGATTATTAGCTGTAAGGAGTTATTTTTCTTTTAACAGCTTTATACCATTTCAATTTTCATTATTACGCGTGAAGACTTATCAAGATAGTAATCTTCGTCTTCTTTTTCTTTCTCGAACCCTAATTTTTTATATAGTTTAATTGCTGCCGTATTGTCTGGAGTTGTTGTTAGGCGTATTGTAGTAATCTTCTTATTTTTAAAAGCGGTCAACAATTTTGTTGTAATAAGCTCACCAATTCTCTTCCTCTGGTTAGGTTTTGTGACAGCTAAGGTTAAAATCCAGCCTATTTTACTTTCGTTATCTATTCCGCCAAAGCAATACCCTTTTATTTGATTAAGTTCATCTACTGCCACAAAAAATAGATCTGGTAATATGTCAAGAAATTGTCTTAACACGAATAATGGATAATGCATTGGAGCGAAAGTTTCTTCTTCAATTTGAAAAATGTGAATAAGATCTTCTTTTACAACTTTCCTTATTTCAATATTTGATTTCATGGATATTATAGAAATTACTTTATAGAATTAGTTATTAACTTCAATATTAAGCATTTTATTTTGGTAAATTAGGTGCAATGTTCTGTATATAATTTACTAGTTACTGCCTTGTTACTAGTTGTCTGTAGTTATTTTAAAGACTGTATGCCGTTTGAACGGAATTCAGAGAAATTTTGTCCATCGAAAATACATAAGTTTACCAAATGTTGAGCCAAGCCATATTTTACCGTTTTTATCTTCATAAATGGCTCTTATCCGTTTATTGCAAAGCCTATTTGCTTCGGTATAAGTTTTTAATATTTTTCCATTATATACAGGTAAACTGCTTTTTCTATTACCATTAAATTCTATCCAAATGTTTCCAGATTTGTCGCAGTAAATGGTTCTTACTTGGTTGTCGCTTAACCTGTCTTTAGTTAAAAATTGAACGAATTTTTTATCATAGAATTGGTTAAGCCCTCCATGAGTTATTGAAGCAAACCATAAATCTCCTTACTTATCTTCTCTTATAAATTGTTTGGTTCTGAAACTTTTCTAGCTGTTAGTGATTGTTTTTCATTTTTTATCTAATAAAACGTTTGTAATGAGATTATAACTTTTGCATCATTTGTTTTTTAAAACTATAAAACAGTTTTAACTACAATAGTTTTCAATTGTAAAAAAGTGTGAAATTTTATTGGTGCTATTATTTAAATAACATAGTTTATTTGAATGGTATTTGCATGTAAGAAACTAAAGTTTTTATAAAAGAAGAAATCCAACATCTGTTAAAAAAAAGATGTTGGATTTTAGAAGTTTTTTTGATGTAAAAATTTATAATGAATAATGTTTCTTTTTAGAGGTATTACTACTTACTGTATGTTTCATTATTCAGCTCCCAAACAAATTTTGCATCTATGTAGCTTTTATAAATCTGATTTAATCATGCTATTAACCGTATCAGAATTACGCTATAAAAACAGTTATCTTTTAATTTACCCTAAAAAAAAAATGATTTTTTTTAAGTTTTTTTAACTTATCAAAAAAATCATTTTATAAACTATTCTATTTGAGCAAACTAGGAGTTTAAAAATTATACCTAAAAATCGATTTTCTTTTTTCTAAGTTCAAAATTTTGACCTAAATATACTTTTCTTACCATTTCGTCATTAGCTAATTCTTCAGGCTCTCCGGCTTTTAAAATGCTACCTTCAAACATTAAGTAAGTTCTATCTGTAATAGCTAAAGTTTCTTGTACGTTATGGTCAGTGATAAGAATACCAATATTCTTTTTAGATAAACGCGCTATAATACGTTGTATATCTTCTACTGCAACAGGGTCTACACCAGCAAAAGGTTCATCTAATAATATAAAATTAGGGTCTGTAGCTAAAGCACGAGCAATCTCTGTACGACGACGCTCTCCTCCAGATAATAAATCGCCTCTATTTTTACGGATGTGCCCTAAACTAAACTCGTCTATAAGCGATTCCATTTTATGTAATTGCTCTTTTTTACTCAGTTTTGTTAATTGTAAAACACTAAGGATATTATCTTCAATACTAAGTTTTCTAAATACAGAAGCTTCTTGTGCTAAATAACCAATACCATTTTGGGCACGCTTATACATAGGATACTTTGTAATATTTGTTCCTTCTAAATGTATTGTTCCGCCATTTGGCTTTATTAACCCAACAATCATGTAAAAAGAAGTGGTTTTTCCTGCTCCATTAGGACCTAATAACCCAACAATTTCTCCTGTGTTAACCTCTAGAGAAACACTTTTTACAACTTTTCGTCCGTTGTAGGACTTCATTAAATTTTCGGCTTTAAGCTTCATATGTTTTAAATATCAACGCTAAAAATAGCAAAATGAATAACAAGTAGAGTGGTAGAAACGTTTATTTTATACAAAGTTTAACGCTCTGTAGCTTCTAAAAGATCCCAATATTCGTAGGCTCTTCTTAAATGCGGAATAACTATTGTACCTCCTACTAATGTAGAAATCCCTAATGCTTCTACAACTTGCTCCTTTGTAAGTCCTTCTTTATAACAGGCCTCTAAATGGTATTTTACACAGTCGTCACAACGTAAAACTGTAGATGCAACCAAGCCTAATAGTTCTTTTGTTTTTTTATCTAAAGCACCTTCTGCAAACGCATTAGTATCTAAATTAAAAATACGTTTTATAATTTTATTATTATCTGCTAAAATGGCTTCGTTCATTTTAGAACGATACGCATTAAACTCATTAATTAACTCTGACATTCTTTTTCGCTTTTCTATTTTGTGCTTTAATTACAAATTTTGATATATATATACTTACTTCATATAAAATAAGTACTGGAATAGCTACTATAATCTGGCTCGCCACATCTGGTGGTGTTATAATAGCTGAAAATATTAATACAATTACAAGGGCAAATTTTCTATACTTTCTTAAAAACTCTGGAGTTACTAACCCTACTTTTGTTAAAAAGTATATAACTATTGGTAGTTCGAAAATAAAACCAGAGGCTATTACCGATGCTCTTAATAAACCAATATAACTACTTAAATCGAAATTGTTTTCTACTTGTGAACTCACCATATAACTACCTAAGAAATTAATAGACAATGGTGTAATAATATAGTAACCAAATAAAACGCCAATAAAAAATAATAAAGAGGAGACTATAATGAAGCCTCTAGAGTTTTTACGCTCATTAGTTCTCATGCCTGGGCTTACAAATTTCCATAATTGATACATAACATATGGAAATGCAATTATAAAACCAGCAAAAATAGAAGTCCAGATATGTGCAGAGAATTGCCCTGCCATGGTTCTACTTTGTATGTCGAAAGGAAATTCTTCGCCACAAAATGTTGTGTCTTCAATACCAACAGTTTGTGCCACTTTACATAACCACTCGTATGTTGGGAAATTCATTTTACTTGGGCCAAAAAGGATAACATCGAAAATAAATGATTTGCATACAAAAGCAATAGAACCACACAATACTATAGCTATACATATACGTATTAAATGCCATCTTAAATCTTCGAGATGATCTAGAAAGGACATCTCATTTACATTTTTTTTTGCCATTATATAATACCTTCTTTTATTAAATCATGTAAATGTACTACACCTGCGTAATTGCCTTCTTTTTCTACTAATAGTTGAGAGATTCCATTAGTTTCCATAATTTCCATAGCATCAACAGCCATAGCATCCTCGTCTATGTGTTTTGGGTTTTTACTCATGATATCCTTTGCTGTAAGGTTAGAGAAATCATCAACCTTTGTTAACATTCTTCGTAAATCTCCATCAGTAATAATTCCTATAATTTTACTATTGTCTACTACAGCGGTTACACCTAACATTTTTTCGGAAATTTCAATAATTACCTGTTTTAAGTTTGTATCTGGAGTTACCTGAGGTTTTTGGTTTACAGAGGATAAATCGTGTACTCTTAAGTATAGTTTTTTCCCTAAGGCTCCACCTGGGTGGTATTTTGCAAAGTCTTTGCTAGAAAATCCTCTAATTTCTAATAAGCATACCGCTAAAGCATCTCCTATTACCAATTGAGCTGTTGTACTTGTTGTAGGCGCTAAATTATTAGGGCAAGCTTCTTTAGCAACATAAGCATTTAAAATATGATCGGCTTGTTTACCTAAAAAAGAATCTTTATTACCTGTAATGGCTATTAAAGTATTTTTTGCGTTTTTAATTAACGGTACTAATACTTTAATTTCTGGAGTATTACCACTTTTAGAAATACAAATTACAATATCATCCTCCAATATCAGTCCTAAGTCACCATGAATAGCATCTGCGGCATGCATAAATACTGCGGGTGTGCCTGTAGAGTTTAAAGTGGCCACTATTTTTGTTGCAATTATGGCGCTTTTTCCAATACCTGTAATAATAACTCGTCCTTTCGATTTGTATATAAGCTCTACGGCATCTGCAAAATCAGTATCTAATAAATTGGCAAGATTACTTATCGATTTACTTTCTAGAGCAATAGTTTCTTTAGCAATCTTTATAATAGAGTCTTTAGTATTCAAAATGTATTGATTTTTTAAAGTTGATATTTGTATACACTTACAATTTGTATATGAAAATAAGGGACTACAATTTTTTTCGCGACAAATTTAGCGAAAAATAAAGAGGGAATTTTAAATAGCTTATTAAATATAGCTAGATAAACATATTTTTATGTATTTTTATATATGTAAATGACATTATTACCTAATATAACCTGATTATAACAAGTGAAAAGTGAAATACATTTAGCCCTAAAAAAGTATTTTGGGTTTAGTGACTTTAAGGGTCTACAAGAATCTGTGGTAGAAAGTATTATGGATAACCAAAATACATTCGTTATTATGCCTACGGGAGGAGGTAAATCTTTATGTTACCAATTACCAGCTTTAATGAAAGACGGAACTGCAATTGTAGTTTCGCCATTAATTGCATTAATGAAAAACCAAGTGGATGCTATCCGAGGACTTTCTGATGAGAATGGAGTAGCACACGTACTTAATTCTTCTTTAAATAAAACTGAAGTAAAACAAGTAAAAGAAGATATTACCAATGGTATAACAAAACTACTTTATGTAGCACCAGAATCTTTAACTAAAGAGGAGAATGTAGAGTTTTTACGTTCTGTAAAAATTTCATTCATGGCGGTAGACGAGGCACACTGTATTAGTGAATGGGGGCATGACTTTAGACCAGAGTATAGAAACTTAAGAAGTATAATTGGTCGTATTGGAGATAATATTCCCATTATAGGCTTAACGGCAACAGCTACGCCTAAAGTACAAGAAGATATTCTTAAAAATCTAAGAATGGGAGATGCTAAAACCTTTAAAGCATCTTTTAATAGACCAAATCTATACTACGAAATACGTCCAAAAACTAAAAACGTAGATTCAGATATTATTCGTTTTATAAAACAAAACGAAGGAAAAACTGGGATTGTATACTGTTTAAGTAGAAAACGAGTAGAAGAATTAGCACAAGTATTACAAGTTAATGGTATTAAAGCATTACCATACCATGCAGGGTTAGATGCAAAAACAAGAGCAAAACATCAAGACATGTTTTTAATGGAAGATGTAGATGTTGTTGTTGCAACTATTGCTTTTGGAATGGGAATAGATAAACCAGATGTTCGTTTTGTAATACACCACGATATTCCAAAAAGTATAGAAAGTTACTACCAAGAAACTGGACGAGCAGGAAGAGATGGAGGAGAAGGACACTGTTTAGCGTTCTATGCATATAAAGACATTGAAAAACTTGAAAAATTCATGTCTGGAAAACCTGTAGCAGAACAAGAAATTGGACATGCTCTACTGCAAGAGGTTGTTGCTTTTGCAGAGACATCTATGTCTAGACGAAAATTTATTTTGCACTACTTTGGAGAAGAGTTCGATAATGAAACTGGAGAAGGAGGAGATTTAGACGATAACATGCGTCATCCTAAAAAGCAACAAGAAGCCCAAGATGATGTTAAGCTTTTAATAGAAATTGTGCAGGCTACCAATGAAAAATATAAATCTAAAGATTTGGTAAATGTTATAATAGGAAAAGAAAATGCTTTAATAAAATCTCATAAAACCGAAACAAAACCATTTTTTGGAAAAGGAAATTACCAAACCAATAAATATTGGATGGCTTTAATACGCCAAGTTTTAGTAGCTGGCTATTTAAAGAAAGATATAGAAACCTATGGAGTAATAAAAGTAAATCCAGAAGGGATAGATTTTGTTGAAAATCCAGTTTCGTTTATGATGACCGAAGATCATGCTTTTGATGAAAACCATGACGACAACATTGTTACAGCTAATAAAGGAGGCGGAGCTGTTGTAGATAAAGCATTAATGGCAATGCTTAAAAACCTCAGAAAAACTAATGCAAAAAAACTGGGGGTACCTCCTTTTGTTATTTTTCAAGACCCTTCTTTGGAAGATATGGCACTTAAATACCCTATAACATTACAAGAATTAGGAAATGTACATGGTGTTGGTGAAGGTAAAGCAAAAAAATATGGAAAAGATTTTATTGCTTTAATAGAAAAATATGTAAGCGATAATGATATAACACGTCCAGATGATTTAGTTGTAAAATCTACAGGAAGCAACTCTGGATTAAAACTATATATTATTCAAAATGTTGATAGAAAATTACCGTTAACAGATATTGCATCTGCCAAGGGGATGGAAATGGAAGCATTTATTAAAGAAATGGAAGCCATTGTATTCTCTGGAACAAAATTGAATATTAATTACTGGATTGATGATATTTTAGATGAAGACCAGCAAGAAGAACTACACGATTATTTTATGGAATCTGAAACCGATAAGATAGATGTAGCTATGGAAGAATTTGATGGCGATTATGAAGACGAAGAATTACGCCTTTATCGTATTAAATTTATTAGCGAGGTTGCAAATTAAATCTCAAGAAATAAAATAACCCGATAGCTCATTTTATACCATAATACTACTTATAATACTATGCTGAACTTGTTTTAGCATTTCTTAACATCTAAAAACATAGACGCTACATGGTGAGAACCATGAAACACGTTTAAGTAGATGGTAGACTTTATAGTTGATTACGGATATTTAATAAAATAAATATTAAGTTGGATTTTTATCTGCATAAGGTAAAAATTCAACTTTTGTTTTTTTAGCAGACAATACTAAGCCTTTAATTTTGGCTGTATTTAATTTAGGAATGTTGTCTTCATGAACTTCAAAATCTATATTAGTAATATATCTATCAGAAACATTAGAAAAATCAGATTCTAACTCATCCATATCAGATTTTAAAGTTAGTTCAAAGTCGGAAGCTTTTATAGTTAACGAAGCTCCTTTAAATGTTTTAATACGGAACGCTCCAACAATAGTAGTTCTTAAATAATAATAACCACCAAGCTCACTAGAAGCGGCATAAATTACATTTTTATTAGAAATGCCTAATGGTTTGGCTTCAATACTTTTAATAATATGTTCTGTATAGTCTTCTGTTTGTATATCTTCTTTAGCTTTTGCACTTCCTATAGAAGCAAAGAATTTATTAATTTTATTTCTCATACTAATTTTTTAATGTAGTGCAATGATAAAATTTAATTCACTAATTTAAAATGATATAAAAAAATAATTCATAAAACCTTGTTATCTTTGCACCTTAAAAAATAATACAATGCAAGACGGTTTATACGCAAAATTTAATACTACTAAAGGAGAAATATTAGTAGGTTTAGAATATCAAAAAACACCAGGTACAGTAGGAAACTTTGTAGCTTTAGCAGAAGGAAATATGGAAAATGCTGTTAAGCCACAAGGAACACCATACTATGATGGATTAAAGTTTCATAGAGTAATAGCAGATTTTATGATTCAAGGAGGTTGTCCTCAAGGTACCGGAACAGGAAACCCTGGGTATAAGTTTGATGATGAATTTCATCCAGATTTAAAGCACAGTGGGCCAGGTGTACTATCTATGGCTAATTCTGGACCTGGAACTAATGGAAGTCAATTTTTTATAACACATGTTGCTACAGATTGGTTAGATGGTAACCATACTGTATTTGGAAAAGTAGTAGAGGGACAAGATGTAGTAGATGCTATAGCACAAGGAGATGAAATTAAAACATTAGAAATTGTACGTGTTGGCGCAGACGCAGAAGCATACAATGCAATAGAAGCTTTTAGAACATTTGAAGGTGCTCGTGAAGCTCGTATAGCAGCAGAGAGAGCAGCAAAAGCAGCAGAATTAAATAAGTATGCAGAAGGTTTTGAAGCTACAAAAAGCGGGTTACGTTACCAAATTCTTCAAAAAGGAGAAGGTGCTAAAGCCGAAAAAGGGAAAACTGTTTCTGTACACTACAAAGGATCTTTAACAGATGGTACAGTATTCGATTCTTCATACAAACGTAATGAACCTATAGATTTTGTTCTTGGAGCAGGTCAAGTAATTTCAGGTTGGGATGAAGGTATTAGTTTATTAAATGTTGGAGATAAAGCTCGTTTTGTAATCCCTAGCGATTTAGCTTATGGTGCTAGAGGAGCAGGTGGTGTTATTCCTCCAAACGCTATTCTAATTTTCGATGTAGAATTAATGGGAATTAAATAATTAAAAACGCTATTTAATATAACTTCTTTTTAAAATATTTTTTAGAAAGTAAGTAACGAAAATAAATTTTAGGCGTCTCATTTTGCATGAGACGCTTTTTTATGCGTACAATTTATTATTTTCAATCAATCAAAATCAAACCACAATGAAAACTAAATCCTTATTCCTTCTTTTTATAGTAATTATATCTAGCTGCTCTAAGAGTATAGATTATACTCCAGAGTATAAAGCGCAAACAGCTGGGCGTTATTTGTTTAGCCAAGATGAAGTTATAGACGTATATTATAAAGACAATACATTATTTTTAAAATGGAGAGGCGCAGATAAAATAAAGCCTATTGTACTAGATGACAATAAGTTCTCTGTAATAGAAATGAATAAAATGATTCATTTTGTAGAGCATCCAGAAACAAAAAAAAGATACTTGTCTAAAATATCGGAAACAGATGAAACAGCAATCTCTTACGATTATGTAAAAGTAGAAGATAGCTTTAAAGTGCCCAGTATGTATTTAAAAGAAAAAGAGTATAATAAAGCTTTGTTGGGGTATTTAGAAATTCAGAAAAAAGACTCCACTAGTGTATTTTTAAATGAACGTTCTTTTAATAGATATGGCTACAAATTACTGCGAGATAAAAAGTACGAAGATGCTATAGGTGTCTTTAAAATTAACGTAGCATTATATCCAGAAAGTGATAATGTTTATGATAGTTTAGCAGAAGCCTATTTAGGCTCTGGAGATAGTTTACAGGCTTATAATAATTATAAAAAAGCATTAGAGTATAATAATAGTAATAGAAGAGCAAAGCGTTATGTAGAAGAGTATAATAAAATAAAAAAGGATACATTGTAACATCTTTGACTTTACCTCCAAAAACATACATGAAGTTCGCTCTTTTTTTATGCTCTTTTTTGTCTTTTTATTTTTTTTATGCTCAAAATACTCCTGAGCAAAATATTTTGGATGTTTCATATGAAGTATATGAAGATTCTATTAAAAAATATAATAGAGTTGATACTACAAAAGCAATATCGGCTGCAAAACTTTATATTAAAAAAGCAAAAAAAGAAGGAGATCTAAAAAAGGAATGGAAAGGGCTATATTATATTAGTAATATATACAGATACCATAAATATTATGAGTTGAGTAACTCTGTATCAGACAGTATGCTTTCTCTATGCGAAGAATTTGGTTTTTATGATAAGATGGTAGAAACCTATCTTTTAAAGTCTATATCTAGCGAACCTGTAAAGTTTAAACGTAATATTGGTTATATGTATATTGCATTAAACATAGCAAGAAAGTATAATTATGAATATCTAGAATATAAAGTTAAAAGAAGAATTTCTAATATTTTACTTATAGTAAAGGATGACATTACGTCTATTAAATTAAATAAAGAAATTCTTCTCTTTATCAAAAACAAAAAAGATACATTAAAAAACAAAAAAATAGATGTTGATGTTCATTTTAAAGGGACATGTAATTTCCTTGTAAAGAATTATATAAATCTTAAAATAGAAGATTCAGCAAATTACTACAACAATATTTTAAAATCTAAGCTATTTAAAGAAGGTAATAAAGATGCTTATTTTGAAAGAGAATTTTATTTAAATAAATCTGAAATCTACTTTATTAAGGACGATTATGATCTGGCCGAAGAACATTTGAATAATTCTCTAGAATATGCAAGCCCCAATGACCCTATTGGTAGAGAGTTTCAAAAAGCTTATTTATTAGGGAGAATAGCTTTTAAAGAAAAAAAATATAATGAATGCATTAATATAATAGAATCTCATTTAGAAATAAATTCTTGTGTAACAGATAACGAAGGAATGTTTACAAAAGATTGCTACCAGTATTTAGGTCAATCTTATAAGGAATTAAACAATTATGAAAAAGCTAGTTTTTATTATGAAATGCACATAAATTCTATATTAGAATTTGAAAAATTAAGAGGAAAGACAATAGACAAGTATAAAGTAGATGAATCACTCCGGTTTCAAGACGAAATAAAACAGTTAAAGCAAAAAAAGAAAGAACAAAAGAATAAAGTTAACATAACTGTTACCATCGCTTTTTTAGTGTTTTTTAGTTTCATTATATATTCTTTATACAATAGAAGAAAAAATAAGCAGAAGCTTAACAAGCTTCTCATAACAATTAATAATAATAAACCTATTAGACCTAATAATGTTAAAAAATCATTTGTAGTAAAAGATGTTAGTATTTCTATAAAAGAAGAAACAATTAAAAAAATAGAAAAAGGACTTGATAAACTTGAACAAGAAAAGTACTTTTTAAAACCTGATTGCTCTGCTCCAAATATTGCAAAAAAGTTAAAAACAAATGCAAACTATGTTTCTAAAGTTATTAAACAAAAATATCATAAAAAATTTAATGTTTATATAAATGATCTTCGAATTAACTATGCAATAACTCGTTTAAAAGAAGATTCAAAATTTAGATTATATTCTATAGAATCTATTAGTAAAGAATTAGGATATAAAAGTGCAGACACTTTTACTAAACACTTTAAACAGGCTACAGGTGTTTTGCCCTCAAAATATATAAAGAAAGTTAGTTCTTAAGTAGAAGAAAGAAATTTCTTTCTTCTACTTGGTTTGTTTTTTAACAGAATAGGCAACTAAATTTAAAGAATTTTAGCACTTATTTTTTTCCATATCCTCTTTAATAAAAAAGCAGACACTATTGCAGAAATAGTTGTAGATATAGCTAATGTAGTTTCTCCATATATCCAATAACCAGTAGAGAACATACAACTGTATATTAAAACTAATCCTAATAACATAGCAATAATTCCTGAAGGAACACTCCAACCTTCATGATTTTCTATAAGTTCTATATTCTTACTTTGCGCATTTGCTATTACAGATTTCCATCCAGGACCACCAGGCTGTGTTTTTTTATAAAAACTTTCAAGAACTTCTTCCTTTTCAGGTTTAGTTACAAATGTAGCTATTAACCAAATAATAGTAGTTGTAAATACTACAAATGGTAATTCTCCCCATTCTGGAAAGATACCATCAACACTATCAAATAAAAATGATTTTACAGAGTCTATTGTTAAAATTAAAGTAATAATACCAGAAGCAAACATAGCAGTTATTTCACTCCAAGCATTAATACGCCACCAGAACCAACGTAAAATAAATATGAGTCCCGTACCAGCACCAAATACTAATAATAAATTAAAAATTTGCATGGCATTTTGCATTAATAAAGCAACAATAGCACTAATAACCATTAAAACAACGGTAGATATTCTACCAACAGCTACTAATTCTTTTTCTGTAGCTTCGGGCTTAATTTGTTGTTTGTAAAAATCAAAAACAATGTAAGATGATCCCCAGTTTAATTGCGTAGAAATAGTACTCATGTAAGCAGCAATTAAAGAAGCTAATACAATACCAAGTAATCCACTTGGTAGTTTAGTAAGCATGGCAGAGTAAGCTAAATCATGTCCTAATTTATCTTCTGCAATGTTTGGAAATGCTTCATGTATGCTCGCTATGTCTGGAAACACAACTAAAGAGGCTAATGCAACAAGAATCCATGGCCATGGGCGTAAAGCATAATGCATAATGTTAAAAAAGAAAGTGGCACCAATGGCATGATTAGCATCTTTTGCAGCAAGCATTCTTTGTGCAATATAACCGCCGCCACCAGGCTCAGATCCTGGACTCCATGTGCTCCACCATTGCACAGCTAAAGGAATAATTAATAATGTTATTAAAGCTGTTTTATCATTAAAATCTGGTAAAATAGATAATTTATCGGTTACATTTTCGTTAGTTAATAAGGCTTCAAGACCTCCAACTTCAGGGATATTTATTAAATAAACAGCAGCTCCAATAGCACCAGCCATAGCTACGAAAAATAAAATAAAATCGGTGTAAACAACACCTTTAAAACCACCAACAGCACTAAAAATAACAGTAATTAGTCCAGCACTTATTACAGTTTGCCATGGTTCTAACCCTAACATAATACCGCCTATTTTTATAGCGGCTAAGGTTACGGCAGACATTGTTATAACATTAAAAATGACTCCCAAATACAAGGCTCTAAACTTTCTTAAAAAGGTTCCTGGCTTACCAGAATATCTTAAAGCGTAAAACTCTAAGTCTGTATTTACTTTAGATTTTCTCCATAATTTAGCATAAACAAAAACAGTTAATAATCCTGTAATTAAAAAGGCCCACCATACCCAATTTCCAGAAACACCATTAGATCTTACTATATCTGTCACTAAGTTAGGCGTATCTGTAGAAAATGTAGTAGCTACCATAGATAGTCCTAAAAGCCACCAAGGCATTGTTCTACCAGATAAGAAAAATTCTGTAGAATTCTTTCCAGACTTTTTAGAGACCCAGATACCTATAAAAAGGGTAATTGAGAAAAAGATTATAATTAATGCATAATCGAGCATCGATAAATCTACCATAGTTTTAATTGTTGTTTTGATTATTAATATTTAAGATTCTTTCCTTAGTTAGTTTTTGGTAGTTTCTTCCTATAGGAATCTTTCGGTTAGCTATTTCTATTACATTACCTTCAATAGCATCTATTTTATTTATAGAAATAGTATAAGACCTATGCACGCGCATAAAGTTAGATTGTGGTAGCTCTTCTGTTATTGTTGTCAATGATTTATGTACAACATAATCATCTAGAGTTGTAATAACTTTAATATAATCTTTTAAGCTTTCTATTATAAGAATATCATTAAGGTTAACCTTAACTAGTTTTTTATTTACTTTTAAAAAAATATGCGGGTCATGTTGTATTAAAGTGTCATTAGCATTAGTACCAATATAAACTTGTTGATATACCTTATTTATTGTTTTTAAAAAACGATTAAAAGGAATTGGTTTAACCAAATAGTCTAAAATATTAAGCTCATAACTTTTAACGGCATATTCTCTGTAGGCCGTTGTTATTACAATTAAAGGCTTATGTGTTAAATTTTCAATAAAAGTAAAACCAGATATTTGCGGCATGTTAATGTCTAAAAAAATAACATCAATTTTTTCCTGCTCTAAAATACCATAAGCTTTTAAAGGCGAGGTTAAGGTTGCGACTACTTCTATATGATCAAAATTTTTTAAATGATCTTCAATTACCTTTATAGCCAAGGGTTCGTCATCTATTATAACACATTTGATTTTCATTTAATTGGGATTTTAAGAAGTAAGGTATAAGTATCATCAACTATTTTTGTCTCTAAAATATAATCATTCGAAAATAATAAATTTAACCTTCTTTTTGCATTTGTAATACCTATTCCGTGTTTTTCGTTTTGAACTATTTCAGGATTAAAAGTATTAGTTAGTTTAAATTCTAATAAATTATTTTTTAAAACTTTAAAAGCCATATTAATTTTAACAAAATCGTTGTCTTTTAAACCATGTTTAAAACAATTTTCTACAAAAGTTAAAAATAATAATGGAGGAACCTTAACATCTTCAATATTTCCAGTTATATCCATTTCTACCTCTATTTTATCTTTAAAACGTATCCGTTCAATGTCAATATAGTTATTTAAATGGTTTATTTCCTCATGAAGACTTGCTTTTGAGCTGCTCACTTCATACAAAACATACTGCATTAAGCCAGATAATTTTATTATTAAACGTGGCGCTTCATCAGATTTTTCTAAAGTTAAGGCATATAAGTTATTTAATGTATTAAAAAAGAAATGTGGTTGTATTTGTGATTTTAAAAAATTTAACTCAGTTTTTAACTGAATTTCTTTTAATTGCTCAGATCGTTTCCTCTCTAAAATCCATTCGGCAGTTAACTTAATAGTAGTTACTAATGCCACATCGTATATTCCTATTAAAAAAACAACTAAAACATGATTAAAAGAGTAAGCACGTTGAGGTGTTTGAGATTCTGGCCAAACATTTTCATTTATAAATAGGTAAATAAGTTCGGTTCTAACAACATAAAATATAGCAATTGAGATGGTAAAGTAAATAATATACTTTAAATACTTTTTATGTAAAATATATTTTGGATATAATAAGTAGATATTTACATATACTAATAAAGCTCCCATGAAAACGGTTACTAAATTAGATTTAAAGGAGTACCAATAATCTTGATAATAACTTCCCCACCGTATAACATTGAGTACAAACCAACTCACCCAAAAAATAATATGATATTTTATGGGTATGGTAGTACCTATTCTATTTTTAAACAAAGAAACTTCTATAACTTGGTGTTTTTTTAGTTTTTATGTAGCAATTTTAAGAATATAATAATTAAAGCGCAATTAAATTAGCAATAGTTTAATTGTTAAAAATCACTTATCGATGGTTTTGTGCTGTTTGGTTGTAAAGTCATGTTGTTTATATATTTTTTTTCTTCAATTATTTTTTAATAAATAATTTAGGTTCGAATTAAAGACTAAATAATCAAATTATGAAACAAAACTTAAGAGCACTATTCTTGTTTTCTTTTTTATTATTAACGGTACAATTATCTTTTGCCCAAGAAAAAGAAATAATAGGTACTGTTACAGCTAAAGCCGATGGTGAGCCAACACCAGGGGTTAATGTATTAGTAAAAGGGACTACAAATGGAACTCAAACCGATTTTGATGGTAATTATTCGATAAACGCATCGAAAGGAGATGTCTTAACATTTTCGTTTCTAGGAATGACAAGTGTTGATGTTGTTGTTGGAGACTCTAACACCATTAATGTACAATTGGAAGAAGATGCAGAACAACTAGACGCTGTTATTGTAACAGCTTTAGGAGTTAAAAAATCGAGAAAGTCTTTAACTTATGCTGCGCAAGATATTAATGCAGACGAGTTAAATAAGGCTAAACAAACTAACCCAGTTAATAGTTTATCTGGTAAAGTATCTGGTGTAGCTATAACACGAAGCGCTTCAGGATCTGGAGGTTCTGTAAAAGTGGTATTAAGAGGAAACTCTTCTCTTGGAAACAATCAACCGCTCTATGTTGTTGATGGAATTCCTTTATTAAACCCAACAGGAGGGCAACCATCTGACACCTTTGGAGATATAAATGGAGGAAACAGAGATGGAGGAGATGCTTTATCTTTAATTAATCCAGACGATATAGAATCATTAACAGTACTTAAAGGAGCATCAGCCTCTGCCTTATATGGTAGTGCAGGATTAAATGGTGTGATATTAATTACAACAAAGAAAGGAAGAGCAGGAAACTTTAAAGTCGATTTTTCTTCGAATCTTACGGTAGATAGTGCAGCTTATTTTATGGACTTTAATGGAGAAACAGAACGTAATGTAGATGATTTCTTCGACAATGGTATTACTAACATTAACTCTATAAATGTTTCGGGAGGAACAGATAAAGCGCAAACCTATTTTTCATACAGTAATACCAATAGTTCTGGTATTTTACCAACAAATACTTTAACGCAACATACACTTAATATAAGAGAAACTGCACAATTATTTAATGATAGATTAAATATTAATGCTAATGTTTTAGTGTCTTCACAAAAAATAAAAAACAGACCAGTTTCAGGATTATATTTTAACCCTTTAGTTGGAGCTTATGGGTTTGAATCTGATACAGAAAGATTATCAGATTATAGTAATTTTGAAGCGTATGATCCAGATAGAAACATACAAGCACAAAGATGGTTTAGAGCAACATCAGATATAGAACAAAATCCATATTGGATTTTACATCGTAATCCAAGTTTAGATAATAATAAAAAATTAGTAACCTCATTAAATTTAAAATATAAGTTTAACGATTGGTTGTCGCTTCAAGCAAGAGGAACTTATGATAAATCTATTTTAGATTACGAAAAAAGAGTTTTTGCAACAACTGAAGCTACATTGGCGCCAGAAAACGGAAGATATATTACCTCTAACCAAGATTTTACTCAGGTTTTTGGAGACATAATCGCAACAATTACGCCAACAATAAATGACGATATTACATTAACGGCACTAGTAGGGGCAAGTACAACAAGAAATAGAACAGAATTGTTTAATGCAGATTCTGGAACCAATGGTGGGTTACAGTTTGCAAATGTATTTTCTTATCAAAATTTTGAAGGAAACCCACAAGTAAGTTTTGTACAAAACTCATATAGAACACAAGGGTACTCATTGTTTTCAAGTACAACTTTAGGATATAAAAATAAAGTGTATCTAGATATCACGGCAAGAAACGATTGGACTTCTACTTTACCAGAAGCTAATAACTCATTTTTCTACCCATCATTTGGTATTACAGGAATTTTAAGCGAATTATTTAACTTAGGAGATAAAGTGTCTTTTGCAAAGTTACGTACATCGTATGCTGAGGTTGGTAACGGCTTTGGAGCAGATTTAATAGCTCGTAATAGATCTATAATTTTTGGAGGTGGCGGAATAAGTTCTACAGAACCTATTAACCCTTTCCCTGGAACTTTACCAGAACCAGAACGTCAACGTTCTTTTGAAATAGGTACAGAGTGGCGTTTTAATGATAATAAATATGGAATTGAACTAGGATATTACAGAACAAGTACAATTAATCAATACTTTACAGTTAATGTAGCCGCAGGAGCAGGAACCTCAGGGCAAGCTAATATAAACTCAGGAGATATATTAAATAAAGGTGTAGAAGCAACAGTATTCGCTATTCCAATGGAAACAGATAATTTTAGATGGAAAACGACAGTTAATTTTGCTAGTAATAAAAATGAAATTATTAAGCTTATAGATTCTAGTATTCAAGGAGTAGAAACATTATCTAACTTCCCTGTTAGTGCACCAGGAGTAAATACATTTGGGTCGTATTTAGTAGAAGGTGGTGCCTTTGGAGATATTTATGCACAAGTAGTTGATAGAGATGAAAACGGATTACCTATAGTAGATACTTCAGATGGAATTGTGATTCAGCAGCAAGATGACGACGATAGAGTGCCTTCTTTAGAAAAAGTAGGAAATGCAAATCCAGATTTTACTTTAGGGTGGAATAACTCTTTTCAATATAAAAACTTCTCTTTAGACTTTTTAGTTGATGGTAAGTTTGGAGGAGAAACGGTGAGTATGACGGAAGCTGTTGTAGAAGGCTTAAGTAATAACTCTGCTAGAGAATCTGGTAACGGATCTGTAGCAATAGTAAGCCCAGATGGTGTAACATCAACATTATCTGCGCAAGAATATTACAGTGCCGCAGGTGGACGTAATGGATTTACTGGTGAGTATGTATACAGTGCTACTAATGTAAGGTTAGCCGAATTTGCTTTAGGGTATAAGTTTAAACTATCGGACGAATCATTTTTCTCAGGAATAAAAGCATCATTAGTTGGTAATAATTTATTTTTCTTTTATAAAGATGCACCACATGATCCTAATATTTCATTAAGTACAGGTAACGCACTGCAAGGTGTAGATGTTTTAGGACTTCCTTCAACAAGAAGCGTAGGACTAAATATTAATTTAACATTCTAAAAATTAACTCATGAAAAAAATAAACAAATTATTAGCGTGTTTAATTATCATTGGTTTAGTTGGTAATTCTTGTAGTGACTTAGAAGATATCAATAACAACCCAAGAGATATTACACAAGACCAATTAGAGGTAGATTTCCAGCATGTAGGCTCTAAATATAAACCCATATTTGAGAGTATTTATCAATATACTCCAGCATGGTCATACCAATTACAACAAAATTTAAATGCAGATGTCTATTCTGGATATATGACAAACCCACGCCCTTTTGTAGCTGGGGCAAATAATACTACTTACAACTTGGTAAGTGGATGGAATGATTTTATTTGGACCGTACCTTATAACAATGTAATGAATAATGTTAAGGCCATTAGCGATTTAACCCGAGATGATTTTCCTACATTACATGCTACAGCCTTAATATTAAAAGTTGAAGCCATGCATAGAGTATCAGATGTTTTTGGTCCAATTATTTACACCAGTTTTGGAGATTTAGAAAACGTTGGTGTTTATGATTCTCAAGAACAAGCTTATGATGCTTTTTTTGCAGATTTAGATACGGCTGTAGCTAACCTAATGGCAGATATAGATAGTCAAAGATTTTCTGCTTTTGATTTATCGTATGGAGGTGATTATACTAAATGGGTTAAAGCTGCGAATTCTTTACGATTACGTTTAGCAATCCGTATATCTAAGATAGATCCTGTAAAGGCAAAAGTAGAAGGAGAAAAAGCATTGAGTCAATCATTAGGATTAATGGAAACAAATGAAGATAACTTTTTTGTAAATAGTTCATTAAGTCACCCTTTAGCAACAATAGATAATTCTTGGGGAGATATTAGAATGAATGCTTCAATGGAATCCATATTAACAGGGTATAATGATGCTAGAATAGATAGCTATTTTGATGAAGCAGTAGATTACGCTGGTCAGCACAAAGGTATTCGTAATGGATTACCATTATTAGCAGGATATGCAGATGAATTAGCGCAAAAAGCAGATTATATTGGGTTTTCAACTTTAAATGAAAGTGTGAAAACATCATCTGTACAATTAATGACGGCAGCAGAGGTACATTTCTTAAAAGCAGAAGCGGCTTTAAGAGGTTGGACAGGTGCTGGTAGTGCACAAGCAAATTATGAGCAAGGTATTATGACTTCTTTTAACCAAAGAGGAGCAAGTGGAGCAGCAGCATACATTGCAGATAACACTTCAACACCAGCAGATTATGTAGACCCTGTAACACCAGGTAATAATATAGCAGCATTATCTAATGTAACAATAGCTTGGAATGCCGGAGATACAAATGAAGTTAAGTTAGAGAAAATAATTACACAAAAATGGATTGCAATGTTCCCAGAAGGACAAGAAGCATGGAGTGAGTTTAGACGTACAGGATATCCAAAAATCTTTCCAGTAGTAAGCAACCAGAGTGGAGGTGTTATAGATACAGCAATTCAAATTAGAAGAATTCCATTTGTAGATAGCGAATTATCTACTAATGCTGCAGGTGTAGCTAATGCTGTTTCCCTTTTAGGAGGAGCAGACAATGGAGGCACGAGAGTTTGGTGGGATACAGGAGGATCAAACTTTTAATACAAAAACGAGAACAAGTAAATTTTTGAGTTAGTTAATAGAACAAACGGGAATTAATGCTGTTTTTCCCGTTCGTTCTAACTTAGAATAATAAAAATAAAACAATGAGTGTAGAAGTTTCTGATTATAATCGTATTTCATATAAAAAAGCGGGAATGTTTGAAGACTCACGTTATGAAAAAATACATAACGTAATTTTTAACTCTTCAATAGAGGCTTCAATATTAGTAGCCCAAGAAATAGCTGCTTTAATTAGAGAAAAAGCTGCGTTAAACCAACATTGTGTGTTAGGGTTAGCTACAGGGTCGTCTCCAATTAAAGTGTATGAGGAATTAGTTAGAATGCATAATGAAGAAGGATTGAGTTTTGCAAATGTTATAACTTTCAATCTAGACGAATATTACCCGATGGAGAAAAGTAATATTCAAAGTTACTTTTATTTCATGCATGAGCACTTATTTAATCATATCGATATACTTCCAGAACATATTAATATTCCTGATGGCTCTATTAGTACAGATAAAATTTATCAATATTGTATAGATTACGAAATGAAAATTAAAGCCGTAGGTGGGTTAGATTTTCAATTGCTAGGTGTTGGTAGAACGGGACATATTGGATTTAACGAACCAGGGTCTCACTTAAACTCAGGAACAAGAATAATTACTCTAGATCATATTACGCGAATAGATGCTGCTCCAGCTTTTTTAGGAATAGACAATGTGCCTAGAAAAGCAATTACAATGGGTATTGGAACTGTTCGTGATGCTAAAAGAATAGTATTACTAGGTTGGGGAGTAAACAAAGCAGAAATACTTAAAAAAACAATAGAAGGCGCTATAACATCAGACGTGCCTGCTACTTATTTACAACACCACAACAATACAACATTTGTTCTAGATAAAGAAGCCTCCGAAGCTTTAACCCGTGTAAAGACACCTTGGTTAGTAACCTCTTGTGTTTGGAATGAATCCTTAAAATTAAAAGCAGTAGTATGGCTTAGCGAAATGCTTAATAAACCTATTTTAAAACTTACAGATAAAGATTATAACGATAATGGAATGTCTGGACTTTTAACAGAAGAAGGAACAGCTTACGATTTAAACATTAAAATGTTTAATAAATTACAGCATACCATTACTGGTTGGCCAGGAGGAAAACCTAATGCCGACGATTCCAATAGACCAGAACGCTCTTCGCCAGCTAAAAAAAAGGTAATTATTTTTAGCCCGCATCCAGATGATGATGTCATTTCTATGGGAGGTACTTTCGATAGATTGGTTGAGCAAGGACATGAAGTACATGTTGCATACCAAACCTCTGGAAATATAGCAGTATCTGATGAGGAAGCTTTAAAATTTGCTGAAATTTCTAAAGACATTAATGCCAATTCTAAAGAAGTTAATGAAATAATAGACTTTATAAAAAATAAGAAAAACAATGGCGAAAAAGATTCTTTAGCAGTAAGAAAATTAAAAGGGTCTATACGTAAAAGCGAATCGTTAGCAGCTACAAGATATTTAGGTTTACCAGATGCTAATGTTCATTTTTTAAACCTTCCATTCTATGAAACAGGAACTATAAAAAAAGGAAACCTTACAGAAAGAGACATCGCAATTACTTGCAATTTAATAGACAAAATTAAGCCCAATCAAATCTATGCAGCAGGAGATTTAGCAGACCCTCATGGAACTCATAAAGTATGTTTAGATGTTCTATTTATTGCTATAGATCATTTAAAAAACAACTTGTACATGAATGATTGCTGGGTTTGGCTTTACAGAGGAGCATGGCACGAGTGGGAATCGTACGAAATAGATATGGCTGTCCCTATGAGTCCCGATCAAGTACTGAAAAAAAGACACGCTATTTTTTACCATCAGTCTCAAAAAGACGGCGTTATGTTTCAAGGTGATGATTCTAGAGAATTTTGGGTACGAGTAGAAGATAGAAATAGACTAACAGCAAAAAAATATAATGATTTAGGATTGGCAGATTATGCTGCAATTGAAGCATTTAAGCGTTATTACTTTTAGTATATGAATAGAATAATTTTTTTAGCGGTTTTTGCATTAACCTATACATTACACGCGCAAAGCGAGTTAATGGAAAAGTATAATTTAATGCCATGGCCAAAAAAGATAGAAACAACAACAACTAATTTTTTAATTAATAGCAACGTTACGATCTCTATAAATGGAGCAGACGAAGGTAGAGTTTGTAATGTTGCTACTAATTTTCTTAGACGATTAACTAATAGAACAGGAGTATTTATAGATAACGGATTTCCATTATATAATAAACCGGCTTCAATAGAAGTGACATTTAAAACGGTTGCCAGTTTAAATATTAATACAGACGAATCATATAATTTAATAGTAAATAGTAATAACATACAAATCACTTCAAATACAGATGTTGGTGCTATAAGAGGATTGGAAACATTATTACAACTAACTAATTATAATGAAAACGGTTATTATTTTGAAGGCGTAACCATAAGCGATTCTCCTAGGTTTGTATGGAGAGGTTTAATGATTGATGCGGCTAGACATTTTCAACCTATAGATGTTATAAAAAGAAATCTGGATGCAATGGCATCAGTTAAATTAAATGTGTTTCATTGGCATTTAACAGACGATCAAGGATTTAGAGTAGAATCTAAAACATACCCTAAACTTCAAGAGTTAGCATCAGATAAACAATACTATACACAAGAGCAAATTAAAGATGTTGTAGCATATGCTACAAACTTAGGAATTAGAGTAGTACCAGAATTTGATGTCCCAGGACATGCCTCTGCAATATTAACAGCCTATCCAGAATTAGGAAGTAAGGAGGATTACAATTATGCCATAGAGCGTTATGCAGGCGTTTTCGACCCTACTTTAAACCCAACAAGAGATATTACATACACGTTTTTAGAAAATCTTTTTACAGAGATTACACCACTATTTCCAGATGAATATTTTCATATAGGAGGTGATGAAAACGAAGGGAAACATTGGGATGAAAATAAGGAGATTCAAGCCTTTAAGGTAAAACATAAATTAAAAACCAATCACGATTTACAAACCTATTTTAATATAAAACTAGAAAAGATATTAAATAAGCTAGGTAAAAAATTAATGGGATGGGATGAAATAATGACGAAGGATATGCCTACATCTGCAGTAATTCATTCTTGGAGAGGAGAAAATGAAGGTATGGAAAAAGGAGGTTCGTTAATTAAAGCAGCCAAAACTGGATACCAAACAGTTCTCTCTAATGGGTATTATATAGATAGAATGCTTTCTGTAGAGCACCATTATAGCATAGACCCAATAGGCAATGTAAAGCTAACAAAAGAAGAGCGAAAAAGAATTTTAGGAGGAGAAGCAACCATGTGGAGCGAACTAGTAACCCCTTTAACCATAGATTCTAGAATTTGGCCAAGAACAGCAGCAATAGCAGAACGATTCTGGTCACCCAAAACTATTAATAACATAGATAATATGTTACATCGCTTAAAAGATGTAAATAATAAATTAGAAGAATTAGGTATTACCCACATTAAAAATAGAGCAGTAATTCTAAGAAATATTAGTAATCATAACGATAATGAAGCATTAAAAACACTGTCAAGACTCTGTGAGCCATTAAAAGTATATACAAGAAATAAAGGAGGAACAGAATATAAGTCCTTTTCTCCTTTTACTCTATTCGCAGACGCTTGTGTTGCAGATGCAGAAGAAGCTACCGCATTTAATAAACTAATAGCAAGAGAAAACGGGATTACCGAAAATAATTTAGCAGAAATTAAAAACTATTTAAAAAAGTGGGCTACAAATTATGAAGGTTTAACTCCAATAATTAAAAACCCAAACATAAAACCTTTAGAACCATTATCTAAAAACTTATCTCTAACCTCTACATTAATATTAAAAAGTATAAATAATAAAAAAATAACCCAAGAAGATTTGCAAACCTTATCTGTTTCTATTAAGGCACTTCAAGAGCCCTATGCAGATGTAGAATTAGCAATAATAGATGCTTTTAAAACACTAATAAAATATTGTAAAACTAACTATTCAATACACTAATAACCTATGAGAACTAGTAGTGTCACATTAAAAGATATGGCATCAATTTTAAATGTATCTGTATCCACAGTATCTAAAGCTTTAAGTAATAGTCCAGAAATAAGTACTAAGACTAAACAAAAAGTAATTAAAATAGCTAATTCTCTAGATTATAAGCGAAATATACACGCATCTGCATTAAGAAATAAAAAGAGTTTTATAATAGGAGTTATACTACCAGATTTACATGAAGGCTTTTTTTTAAACACTTTAAATGGAATTACAGAAGAATCCTATAAAAATGATTATAAGATTATGATGTATCAAACAAGCAATGATTTTAACAATGAAGTAAAATATTCAAATCTCCTGTCAAGAAGTAATATTATAGATGGGGTAATTTTTGCCTCAACTAAAAAAGAAATCGTAGAAACTAGAGAATGTGAGCATTTAAAAGCATTTATAAATAAAGGCGTTCCTATTATAAACATTACCAAACAAAAAAAAGTAAGCATTAATAGTTGTCGTCATAAAATAGGTTTTGAAATAGGAAGAAATGCAGTTAAAGCACTTTTATTAAAGATTAAAAACCTAGAACTAGATCTTAGTGCTTAAAAAAATAAATAGATTACTTATTACCCATAGGGGATTCTACAAAAATGCGATTAGATGTTGTATAAATATATAAAAGTAGTAAGCTTTACAAGAAGACCTATTAATAAATTTAGTAAATCAGCTAAAAACAAAAAACATATATTAAGTAGCATTACTAGCATAATATAATATGATGAAACTATTACATAAATACAGATTACTAAAACATTTTTGTTATTTATTTTTAATAGTCATTTTATTATCAAGATGCTCCAATACCGAAAAAAAACCGATATCAAAAACTCTTTTTGAACGCGTAGATAGTAAGCATACCAATGTGCAATTTTCTAATACAGTAAAAGAGGATCTTTATTTTAACTTTTTAAATTACTCATACATTTACAATGGAGGAGGTGTGGCCTCTGGAGATGTAAATAATGATGGTTTAGAAGATTTATATTTTACAGCCAATCAACACTCTAATAAATTATACCTTAATAAAGGCAATTTTAAATTTGAAGACATAACAGATAAAGCTAATGTAGAAGACAAAGAAGGGTGGACAACAGGTGTGACCATGATAGATATAAATAATGATGGTTGGTTAGATATATATGTATGTAAATCGGGAGCTTTAAACAACCACGAAAAACGAAAAAACAAATTATTTATTAATCAAAAAAACAACTCTTTTAAAGAAAGTGCTGCCCAATATGGTTTAGATTTTTATGGTTTTTCTATACAATCGTATTTTTTCGATATGGATAACGATGGCGATTTAGATATGTATTTAGTAAATCATCGTGCCGATTTTAGAAATAATACAAGCTTAGATTTAGTTAAAGACAAGCAAATAGAAGATTATGCTTCAGACCAATTGTTTAAAAATGAAAATGGAAAATACATAAACGTAACAAACAGTTCGGGGATTGCAAATAAAGCTTGGGGATTATCCGCTTCAATAGGCGATTTTAATAACGATGGTTGGGCAGATGTTTTTGTGGCTAATGATTTTTTACAACCAGATTACCTGTATTTAAATAATAAAAATGGCACATTTACAGATCACAGCTTAACAACGTTTAACCATTTGTCTAATAACAGTATGGGGTCAGACTTCGAGGATGTTAACAATGATCTTAAATCAGATTTATTGGTGTTAGACATGCTAGCAGAAGACCATATTAGAAGTAAAAAAAACATGGCAACGATGAGTACTAGCAACTTTAATAAGTTGGTAGACGCAGGATATCATTATCAATACATGTCTAATACGTTACAGTTAAATAACGGAAACGGAAGCTTTAGCGAGATAGCTCAACTAGCAGGCGTAGCAAAAACAGATTGGTCTTGGGCACCATTAATAGCAGATTTTGATAATGATGGTTTAAAAGATGTTTTTGTAACTAACGGTATTACAAACGACCTTTCTAATCAGGATTTTAGAAATCAGATGCGTCAAAACATTATGAATAGAAAAAAAGTGAGTTTAGAAGAAGCCATAAGTATGATGCCTTCCAATAAATTGCAAAACTATGCATATAAAAACAATGGCGATTTAACGTTTTCTAAAATGTCTAACGCATGGGGATTTAAAGACAAAATTAATTCTAATGGCGTTGTGTATTCAGATTTAGATAACGATGGCGATTTAGACCTAGTTGTAAATAACCAAGAAGAAGAAGCACATATTTATAGAAACAATACCTCAAACAATTTTATAAGTTTTAAACTTAAAGGAAGTGAACAAAACAAAGATGGAATAGGAAGTGAAATAAATATTTATGCTAAAAATCTACAACAAAGTAAAACATTATATGTAAGTAGAGGCTATCAATCCTCAGTAACAAATAAAGTTCATTTCGGATTAGGAAATATAACCACCATAGACAGTGTCCTTATTAAGTGGCCAGACCAATCGGTACAACGTTTAACTAATATAAAAGTAAACCAGACACTTAGAGTAGATTATATGCCAGATAAGTTCGATGATTCTATAAAAGAAACACACGCACCAAGTTTATTTAAAAGCATAGACCCTACAAAAATAGGAATACACTATAAACAAAAAGAAAATACATACAACGACTTTAATTTACAATTGCTATTACCCCAAAAACAATCAGAAATAAGTTCTCCATTAGCTGTAGCAGATGTTAATAATGACGGGTTAGAAGATCTGTTTATTGGTAATGCAAAAGGAGCAGAGGCAGAATTATACATACAAAAAAGCGATGCTACCTTTATAAAAATAAGCGAGCAAACCTTTAATAAAGATAAAGACTTTGAAGATACCGATGCAAAATTTATAGATATAGATAATGATAACGATTTAGATTTATATGTAACCTCTGGCGGTTATGAATTTGAGGAGAATAGCCCATTTTTACAAGATAGATTATATATAAATGATGGAACAGGACATTTTACTAAAAGTAATGCATTACCTAATTTAAGAGTAAATTCAAGTAGCATTGCAGTTTCAGATTATGACGAGGATGGCGATCTAGATATTTTTGTAGGCGTTAGGGTAGTACATGGTAAATATCCTTTATCTAATCAATCTTATCTATTAGAAAATAAAAACGGAACACTAATAGAGGTAACTAACGAAATAATGGATCATGTTTCAGATTTACGTATTGTTAATGATGCCGTTTTTTCAGACTACGATAATGATGGAGATAAAGACCTATTGGTTGTAGGAGAGTGGATGCCAATTATAGTGTATGAAAATGATGATAAGAAATTCAGAAAAAAAGAAATTGAAGCATTAAAAAACACCAGTGGCTGGTACAACACCATACAAGAAATAGATGTAAATAATGATGGAAATGTAGATTACGTATTAGGAAATTTAGGAATTAACAATAAATTTCACCCAACCATAGAAAAACCATTACATATTTATGCAGATAATTTTGATGCCAATAACACCTTTGATATAGCATTAAGTAAAGTATCTAAAACAGGAGCATTAATACCAGTAAGAGGTAAAGAATGCTCGTCTCAGCAAACTCCGTATATAAATAATAAATTAAAATCGTATAAAGAATTTGCAGTAGCCACCATGCCAGAAATATACGGGCAAGATAAATTAAAAAATGCTACACACTATAAAGCTAGCACATTTGAATCGTTGATTTTAATAAATAATGGTGCTGGCACATTTACAAAACAAAATTTACCAAATAGAGCACAATTAGGACCAACACTTGGAGTAGAAAGTATTGATGTAAATAATGATGGGTTTTTAGATATTCTAGGCGTAGGAAGTATATACGAAGCTGAGGTTGAAACCATAAGATACGATGCCTCTAAAGGCTACATTGTATTAGGAGGTAATAAAGGCGAATTAAAATGGTATAGAGACCGTAGTTTTTTTAATGAAGGAGAAGCTAAAGCCATTAAGCAAATACTTATTAATAATGAAGTACACTTTATTATTCTGAATAAGAATAGTAGTCTTAAAATGTTGAAAATTAACAAGTAGAAAGAAAATAAAACGAAGCATTGTAATGACTAAAAAAAAGGCTGTTTTAAATAAAAAAAAGAAACATCAATTGGTTAAAAGAAAATCGTTAGCCAATAATCAGCTATACAATAAGTTTTTAAATTGGATTAGCGGTGAGTTTGATTTATATTTACAAGAAGAACAAAACGGGTTAAACGTATTTTTTCCAGGAGGGAAATTTAATATTAATAAAGTAACAGAGCTTAAAAATGATATTGTTATAGAAATTAATGTAGAAAGTAAAAATTTATCTCAAACTAAAAGCATTACTAATAAAATAATATCTATACATAAACATTTAGATGATATGTATTAGAAATCACAAAAGCAATATGAGTGTATTACAAATAAAAACACAAGACGCATATAACAAAACATATAAAGAAAGTATTGAAAATCCAGAGTTGTTTTGGGCATCTATTGCAGAAAAATTTACATGGAAAAAGAAATGGGATACTGTTTTAGAATATAACTGGCTAAAACCAGAGACAAAGTGGTTTAATGGTGGCCAATTAAATATAACAGAAAATTGTTTAGATAGACACTTAGAAACAAGAGCAAACCAAACAGCTATTATATGGGAACCTAATAATCCAAATGATGAAGCCAAACATGTAACATATAAAGAACTGCATGAAATGGTATGCAAGTTTGCTAATGTACTAAAAGCAAATAATGTAACTAAAGGAGACCGTGTGTGTATTTACATGCCAATGGTTTTAGAACTAGCCGTTGCCGTTTTAGCATGTGCAAGAATAGGAGCTGTACACTCTGTAGTTTTTGCAGGATTCTCAGCAACTGCATTAGCCGCAAGAATAAACGATGCCTCATGTAAAGTATTATTAACAGCAGATGGAGGGAATAGAGGAAGTAAAATAACACCATTAAAAGATATTGCAGACGAGGCTTTACAATCGTGTAACTCAATAGAAAAAACAATTGTATACAAATGCACAGGGCAAGCTATAAACTGGAATGCTAACGATGTTTGGTGGCATGAAGCATTAAACGAAGTAGATGCTAACTGTCCTGCAGAAACAATGAATGCAGAAGACATGCTTTTTATACTGTACACCTCTGGTTCTACAGGCAAACCCAAAGGCATGGTGCATACTTGTGGCGGTTATATGGTTTACACAGCTTACACATTTCAAAATGTATTTCAATATAATGAAGGCGATGTATATTGGTGTACAGCAGATATTGGGTGGATAACAGGACACAGCTATATTGTATATGGCCCATTGCTAAGCGGTGCTACAACAGTTATGTTTGAAGGCGTGCCAAGTTACCCAGATTATGGACGCTTTTGGGAGGTTTGCGAAAAACATAAGGTTAACCAATTTTACACAGCTCCCACAGCCATTAGAGCACTAGAAAAACACCCTGTAGAATTAGTAAACAAATACAATTTATCTAGCCTAAAAACATTAGGGACTGTAGGAGAACCTATAAACGAAGAAGCTTGGCATTGGTATAACAATAATGTAGGAAAAGGAAACTGCCCAATTGTAGATACATGGTGGCAAACAGAGACAGGAGGAATCTTAATATCTTCTTTAGCAGGCGTTACACCACAAAAAGCAACATATGCAACCCTACCAATGGTAGGTATAAACCCCGTGTTGTTAGATGAGCAAGGCAACGAAATTAACAACACAGAAGCAGAAGGCATATTAGCAATTAAGCAACCCTGGCCATCTATAGCAAGAACCATATATGGAGACCATGAACGCTATAAAAATGTTTATTTTTCTGCATATAAAAACTATTATTTCCCTGGAGATGGAGCTCTAAGAGACGAAAAAGGAAATTATCGTATAACAGGTAGAGTAGACGATGTCGTTATCGTTTCTGGGCATAATTTAGGCACAGCACCAATAGAGAATGCTATAAATGAACATAAAGCAGTCGTAGAAAGTGCTGTAGTAGGTTTTCCTCATGATATTAAAGGAAATGCACTATATAGCTATGTTATTTTATATGATGGCTATGAAGCATCAAATGAGTTGATACAATCTATAAAAAATAAGGTGGCCGAAACTATTGGACCAATAGCAAAACCAGATAAAATACAATTTGTAGCTGGGCTTCCAAAAACCAGAAGCGGTAAAATTATGAGACGTATTTTACGTAAAATAGCTTCAAATGAAACTTCTAACCTAGGCGATACATCAACACTATTAAATCCAGATGTAGTAAAAAACATTATAGATAATAAGTTATAATTTAACATGTTATAACTTAATCTTAATACCAATAAAATACAAGCTCATGTTGTACAACATGAGCTTGTATTTTATTTACGAGTTAGTTATACCATAATTTGGATATAAACAAGAATATAATTTTTATGCTTAAATTGAAAAAAACTATTGAGTCATATTAAAAGACTGATTAGAATTACAAAGAAAAGAAGACGTTGTTCTTTCACTACCTATAAAACCAGTATCGGTGGAACCGCCCACAATTTTAAATAATTGAGTAGTGTTTAACTCTATAATAGTTTGCTTTTTTAAACATAATGTTTTGTTTTCCAAATCTTTCATGCAGTATAATTTTAAGTTAATACTATAAATTTATTTTTATTAATATTGAATATAAAGCAAGAGGTAGCTAATTTTATAAAATTCGCCTAGTATTTTGCTGGCTAAACCTTTAAAAATCTTATAGATGACTCTAAAAAAAACATATATAATATACCTTCTACTTTTCTCTATTATTGTGTCCTGTAAAAAAGAAACAGAAATACATACAAACAAAGAAACAACATTATCAAATGAGGAAAAGGTTTTAGTAGACTCTATAAGAAATAATCTATACACAAAACCAGAAAAAGCCATACCATTTATTAACTCTTTTTTAGAACTCAGTAAAAAAAATAATGAAAAAGATAAAGTTATGATGGCTTATGGTTCTCTTGGAATAGCTTATGATATTATGGATAATGTAGACCAGTGTTTATACTATTATTACAAGGTGTTAAGCTTGTGTGAGTCTTCAGAGTGCGAACTTACGGCAAAATACGATATAGGTAAAATTTTTGAAAAGCGCTATAATTATGAGCAAGCACTAATTCTATACGAAGAATGCTATGCCTTAGTAAAAAAAGAAAAATTAGTTAAAGACTACGATAAAATAGAACGAGCACTAGCTTTTATAAATAATAAAATAGGACTATCTGATAAAGCTATTAAAATACTAGAAAAAAAATACAATAAAGTAAAAGAAGAAAACAATCTAAAAAGTATAAGAATAACAAGAAGAGACCTTATAGAAGTATACATTAGTAATAAAAAACTAGATCATGTTTTTAATTTAATAGATATAGGACTTAAAGATGCAAAAGCTTCTAAAAATGAAGAATTACAATATTATTTATATAAGTTTAAATCTGAAGCCTATATACAAAAAGAAGACTATAATCAAGCCATAGAAGCTATAAATGAAGCAGTAACAATTGCTAATTCTCTTGGAGCAGATAGATTTATAATAGAATCTAATTATTTATTAGCACTAATAAATAAAAATAAAAACAGGCCAGAAAACACAATTAAAATTTTAGAAAAAGTACTTCAAAAAAAGTATACAACCCCAGAGGTGATATCAAAAAGCTACAAACTATTAGCAGAAAGTTATAACGCTATAAATAATACAGAAATGTCATCGCACTATTATAAAAAACATAGTGAAGAAGAGCAGAAAATAAAAAATAAAGGTATTTCTATATTAAACAAAACGCATGATTTAAGTTTAAAAGAATTAACTATTGAAAAAAATAAGCAAGAACAAAGAAAATGGTATTGGAGTGCTATTTCTATAATATTACTTCTCGTTTTATTAACCGTGTTTATAAGAAATAAAAAAGTAAAAAGTAAAAACAAGATTTTGTTTAATAACTTAATGTTAAAGATAAAAGCATTAGAAGAACATAAAACTAAAATAGAAGTAAACCAATCCTCAACATTAAATACCATAACAAAAGAACCTTATATTGCTATAGAAGAAGAGAAAGATGAATCTACATATATTATAGATAATGAAAAAGTAAAGGAAATTATAACAAAACTTGAAAAACTAGAGAAGCAAAACTATTTTTTAAGACAAGACTGCACATTACATAATATGGCAAAACGATTAAAAACGAATACATCTTACCTCTCTAAAATAGTAAATACCACTTATAATAAGTCGTTTAGTGTATATATAAACGAGTTAAGAATAAATTATGTTTTATTAGAACTAAAGAACAATAAACAATTAAGATCTTATTCGGTTAAAGCCATTTCGCAAGAAATAGGTTATAAAAGCACAGACTCTTTTACAAAATACTTTAAGCAAGCTACTGGTATTACACCAGCAGTATACATTAAAAAAGTATCTAATTTATAAAAGAGAAATTTAATTTAATTGGCTTGTATATAGTATTTTATAAGTGTGTTAAGCGTCTACGAATTTTATAAAATTCGTAGACGCTTATTTGTATTTTGGCTTTTTTTAAAATTCCTTTGAGATATCAAAATTTTGAATGGTTATTGTTTTTGTACACTATAATAACCCAAGAAGTACTTAATGATAAATAAGAAACTTTATATGTAAAAAACATACAAGTATAATTTTAATCAGCAAAACATATTATGAAAACACAAAATAGTAAGCAGTTACAGTTTAATAAAAAATCTGTATCTGAATTAAATAGTAAAATGCTAATAAAAGTTAAAGGAGGAACACATACAACATTGCCTAGCGATATTAGGTGTACCTTTCTAGTAACAAGCTCAGGAGGAACTACTTTTTCTAAAATACAATAAACACAACATTATGAAGACAATAAAAAAAGACAACAAATTAAATTTTTCAAAGAAAAATATTATAGAACTAAGTAAAAGCAACTTAATAACTATAAATGGAGGTTGGACAACAACTGTTAATTTAACAACAATAACAAATTTTTCAAAAGACACTCTATGTACTTCAGATGTGCAACAACAATAAAACGCAGATTATAAAAACACAATATAAAAAGCATTACAAAGTTAAATGATAATGCTTTTTGTAAAGCAGCTGTCTAAAAAAATGTATTAAAAAACGTCATTCTGAATTTATTTAACTTCACTAATTTTTTAATTGTTATAAGAATACTAATCCAGTTCGATGTTATAAAGATTCTATTTTTTAGACAGCTTTTTACCATTTAAAAGTTTTTTAAAAATTTATTTTAGTGATAGCATATTTAGCTGTTTCTATAACATTACAATAAAAAGTTCTACAATTTAGGTTAGCGTTTTGTACTCATAAGTATTTAAAAATATTAATTTTAATATTTTTAAACATAAAATACGCTTATGATGACTCCTGAAGCACTTGAAAAATTAAAGTACCCAATTGGCCAATTTAAATGCCCAAACCCAATTACAGAACAACAAGTTGAAGATTGGATTATGGTTTTAGAAACTTTACCTAGTCGTTTAGATGCTTTAGTAAACCATTTAAACGATGAGCAGTTAAATACACCATATAGACCAGAAGGTTGGACTATTAGGCAAGTAATACACCATATTGCAGATAGCCATCATCATAGTTATATACGTTTTAAATGGGCAATGACAGAATATAAACCACTTATTAAAGCTTATAATGAGCAGGATTGGGCAAACCAATTCGATTATAATGCACCAATAGCACATTCACTTTTGCACATAAAAGCGATACATGCTAAATTGGTGTATTACCTTAAAGGTTTAACTTTTAAAGATCTAGATAGAAGTTTTATTCATCCAGAAACTAATAACACTGTTATTTTAAAAGAAAATGTTGGTATATATGCATGGCATAGCAACCACCATTACGCACATATAGAAACAGTGCTAAAACAAAAAGAGTGGCTCAAAGAATAACTTAATTATTTTTAATAAACTCTTTTAGGTCTTTTAAATTGCCATTAAAAACATCAAAATCATTTTCAATGTTATTAATATCGTATGTGTCAGATTTTTGCCAGAAATTCCATCCTTTATTTTGCCAAGCTTCGGGTAAAACTGGAGCGCTTACATTAGTGTAATTGGCTATCCATAATGGGTAGTTGGCAAACTCTGGTAAACTTAAATAAGTGTTTCCTACATTATCATCGGTATAAATCATAGGCTTTCTATTAGTCCTAGTTTCTACGATATTTAAAAAACGAAGTAAATTAATTTGAATACTGTCTATACTTTGAGAGGTATCTATACCTCCTTCTTCAAAATCTACAATTGGTGGAATATTTGTTTTTTTTAGTGATTTAATAGTATTTAAAAAATTGGAAGCTTGAGCTTCAGGATCGTCGGTACTAATGTAAAAATGATAAGCTCCTTTAATAAAACCATTTTTGGAAATGGTTTCCCAATTAGTTTTAAAATCTGGATCTATATATGCTTTGCCTTGTGTAGCTTTACATATTATAAATTGTATACTATCGTTATTTCTACTTCTAGTCATTAAATCAGCTTCGTCTCCTTGATAATGAGAAATATCAATACCGTAAATGTACTTAACACTATTTGTATTGGTAGACTTTACTGGTTTTGTTTCTGTTTGTTTTGTAGCTTTTGTAGGCTGTTTTGTTTTTTTTGAATTCGATTGGCAGTTAAAACTTAAAAATACGAAAAGTAATACTGCTAAATGAGTTGGCGTTTTCATTGTAGTGATTTTTAATAAAATTAGTAAAATAGGGATGTTGAATAAGTTGGGGGTGTAGAGGTGCACTTATTTATAAGCAAGTTACATCTTTTTTTATAGAAATAAAATAGTTTGATAATTATATATTTTATATAAAATATAATTTGTACACAGTTATACTGTGGTTATATTTTAGTATTTAAAAAGACTAACCTCTTTTTCAGGAGGTATTCTTTTTCTAAACTATTGGTTACAGCTAGTAAGGCCATGTCTATATATTTAATAGCTTTTTCTAAGACTCCAGTAGCTTCATAATATTCAGATAATGTACCATAATATAAATAGCTACGTTGGGCAAAATCTTCTGCATTTAATTGATTTAAATAGTGTTTAGATTGTTTATAATCTTTATTTTGAATACAAATTACTGCCATAGTTAGTACATGCGTAGGCATTGGTTGTAAATTGTAGAGGCATTGGTACCAATATAATATTTTATTCCAATTTGTTGCGTTAAAATGATTTGCTCGTATATGTTCTGCAGCAATAGCAGCTTCGTAATGGTAGCATGAAAAGGTATTATACTCTACAGCTTTTGTCATCATAGTATTGCCTAATTCTATTAAAGGTAAATGCCACAAACTACGATCTTGTGTTTTTAAATCTAATATTTGGTTATTTGTATTTATTTTAGAATCTAGTCTAGCAGAGTGAAAGCAAAATAAGGCAAAGAGCGCATAAACCTCTGGGGTACGTGTATAGCTCTTTTTTAAAAGTAATTGGCATAAACGCATAGCTTCACCGCATAACTCTTTACGAATTAGTTTTTCTTTTTTATTAGAATGGAAGCCTTCATTAAAAATAAGGTAGAGCACCTCCATAACGCTTTCTAATCGTTCTGGTAATGCATTACCTTGTGGAATTTTAAACTTTAAATTATTCAGCTGTATGGCTTTTCTAGCTCTAGATAAACGTTTTTTTATAGTGTATTCCTTTGTAAGTAGAGCAGTCCCTATTTCTTTTATACTAAATCCAGATACAGTTTTTAAAGCAAATGCAATACGGTCTTTAGGATCTAATTTAGGGTGGCAAGCTGTAAAAATCATGCGTAGTTGAGCATCTTCAATCTCTGTATCTAAAAAAAGCTCATTAATAGCTATCGCTTCTATACCTTGCTTAAAATTTGGAATGTGTTTTTTTTCGACTTGTAGTTTTCTAAAAAGGTCTAAAACTCTGTTTTTTGCAGCTTGGGTTAACCAAGCTTCTGGGTATTCTGGTTGTTGTTGCCTCCACGAAATGCTTGCTTTAATAAAAGTATCTTGCACAGCATCTTCAATGATTTCAAGATGAGCTAAACCAAAAATGCGTGTTAAAACGGAGACCATCTTTCCGCTGTGATGGCGAAATAGATGGTCTATAAGTTTAGTTTTCATTACTAAGTTTGAGGGCTATTAATGATCGAAAACCATGACTTCACGAATTTCTACTGTACCACCTAAATCGTAATCAGGGAAATCTTGAGCAATTTCTTGTACTTCATCAAAATCTTTTGCAGTTACAATATAATAACCTCCCACTATTTCTTTTACTTCAGCAGAAGTAAGGTCTGTTACTGTACGGTTTTTACCTACAATGCGTCGCATATTAGAATGTAATGCATTTCCGCCTTTGGTAATTCCTGCTTTTTCCATTTTTTCACTCCATGCAAACCATTTTCCCATACGGTTTTGAAGTTCTTCGGGAGAAAGCCCTAAATCTGCATAATCTGCACCGATAAAAATCATCATAAATTCTTTCATAATTTTATGTTTTAAGTTATTTATACTATTAAGACGTTTGTGCTATTATAAAAGGGGACATTTTTTTAATTTTTTTTAAATTAAGCTGTTTTAACAGTTTAACTTTTAAATGATTTCCGGGCTATCTCTATAAATGCGTTTTGCCTAAAAAGTATATTAAACACCTTATAGGCTATCTGCAATTATCTTACGAATCCAATCATTAGGCCTCATATCTATCGTTAAATTAACACGTTCAGTTTGTCCGTAATTATTAACTCTATGTGGGTCTGTTAACTTTAAATACCAACATTCTCCTGGTTGCATTAGTACTGGTGTGCCATTTAAAAAAAACTCTATATTTTCTTTATTAAGGATTGGTATAGTAAGTCGTATTACAGATTTTTCTATCTCTAAACCTAAAGTAGGGTCTGTATGTTCTTTTACAACAGATTGTGGTGCTAAACGAAGCAACCTAACTAAAGTAACATCTGTATGTTGTTTAAAGGTATCTATAACACTTGTTAAATACGGCGATTGCTTTAATTCTGGAGTATCCATCCAATCACACCAAGAGCCATCTGCATAATCTTCTGCGGGAGGAGGAAAGGGAAGCGAAGTATCTACTAAATGTGCTGGAGCACGTAATTGAATAACATTATAATATTCGAAGTGTCCTAATTTTAAGGCTTCAAATTCTGCTAACATTTTATTGACATCGAATGTAAAAGGTAGTTTTATTCGGTCTCTAAATTGTATTTTGGGTTCTTTTATATTTGTCATAATAGCATAATAGTTTATAGTATATTCATTAAATAACAACCAATATACTAAAAAAAGACTATTGGTTTTATGAAATTCTATAAACTAACATACCAGTTAATTACTGCAAAAAAACGACTTCTATTTTCGTTATTTACAAAACCGTCGTTTCTGTACTCAATACCTAGCTCTATTTTATTGTCATCGGAAAAAACATAACCTAAATTGGGATTAATTCTATATTCTAAATCGTAAAGGTTTCCTGTAAAGCTATTTACATATTCGTGATTTAGTTTCAAGTAAAATTCTTTGCTATCTACTGTTAGACCATTTAGGGCTTTATTAAAAGTAATTCTATAACGTATTCGTATTTCTGTAGGTTCCGTTTTACTAAATGTTTGGTCTGTACGTATTCTATGAGCTAGTTTAAAAGTACTGTAATTTGATACTAACGTGAATTGTTGCAAAGCTCTTTGCTTGACTTCCTCGTCTGTTATACGTAGTAAGAAACCTGCGCCTATTGTGTTGTTTAAGCCTACTTTTTTAGAAATATTTAAAGCAAGATCCGTATGTATGTATTCGTATTTATTAATACTTTCACCGTTAAAAACACCTGTTTTAAACAATTGTCTAAATTCTGTTTTTAGATTTAACTTCCAATTGTTTTTTAATGATGTGTTAATGTTAAAACTTGGTAAGCTTCCTATTTGATATTTTACCTGACTGTAGTTTTTTATACTTATTAGTATAATGAGGATTATAAGGCAGTACTTTTTCATTGTTAAAACTCTAAATGGTCTGTGTTTTTAAGAATTATTTTCAAGCTTTTTTCAAAAACACCATCAGAGTTATACGTAAATTCATAGAGGTCTTTAGAGACATCGGTTTTTCCTTTTACTATTAATTCGTATTTGGTTATAATATTACGTTCTTTAATATTACCATCTTTTAAAGCCGTTAAGATAGCTTCAGGTTTGCCAGAATATTGAATTTGAATTTTTTTAATTTTAAATTTTCTAAACACAGATTTCAAATGGGTGTTAATAGCATCTTTTAAGGAGTCTGAAAGTTGTTTGTAATGGAGCACTATTTCAACATCTTGTAACTGTCCTAAAGTATCGAATTCTATACTATACTTTTTAGAGTTGTATTTTGTTTTAGCTTCAATAGATTGTTCTGTTAAACCTTCTTCTAAATACCATTTTACCTTTTTAGATGGTGTTAATTTAAAAACAAATGCTTTAGCATTTTTAGGGACATCATCTATAGTAATTCTAGATTCTTTTTCAAACTTGTCTTGAGAGAAAGCCAAATGTGTTATTATAAGTAATGAAAGCAATAGAGTAATCTTCATTTTTAACCTTTTTTAACAAAGATAAATATTACTATCTTTAAAGTATGAGTAAGAGTATACAATTTGAAGATTTTACAGTTGTAGATATACGGGTAGGGACTATTATAAATGTTAATGATTTTCCTGAGGCTAGACAACCAGCATATCAATTAACTATAGATTTTGGAGCTTTAGGTATAAAAAAAACATCTGCACAGATTACAACACTTTATACTAAAGACATGTTATTAAATAAACAAATAGTAGCAGTTGTTAATTTTCCTAAAAAACAAATTGCTAAATTTATGAGCGAATGTTTAATTCTTGGCGCTGTTGATGGTAAAGATGTTATTTTGTTAAACCCTGAGACTCCTGTTAAAAATGGAAGTACTGTTAATTAGTGACTAAATTGATGTTTTTTAAAATAGTAGTAAAAAACTGAGAATTATCGTAAGGTTTTAATATAATATCATTCATACCTACGGCTACAATTTGTTCTCTTACTTCCTCGGCTTCTACTGCAGTTAATGCAATAATAGGCGTTTTAGTATCAAAACGTCGTATGGATTTAGTTGCTTCATAACCGTCCATTACTGGCATGTTAATATCCATTAAAATTAATTGATAATTATTTGATTTGGCTGCTTCAATTGCTTCTTCACCGTTATTCGCTATGCTACACTTAAATTGTTTTTTTTCTAAGATTTTTCTTGTAATTTTTTGATTTATCTTATTATCATCTACAATAAGTATGTGACAGCCTTTAAAGCAAAGGTCGTTTTCTTCCTCATTAGTATTGTTATTATCTGTTACTCTTTTTACGGTTAAATTAGCTTCTAAAGGCAGTATAAAACTAAAGGCCGATCCTTTATTAACTTCACTTTGAAGCTCTATTGTACTACCATGTAATGCTAATAATTTTACAACTATAGGTAAACCTAAACCAGTACCTTGATAATTGTAATTTTTATTTTGTACTTGAGAGAATTCGTCGAAAATAGCTTTTTGTTTTTCTTTTGGAATACCTATACCATCATCTTTTATTGTAAATTTCGATAAATATTTAGCGTCATGGGTTAATTCAATCAATTCTATAGTAACCCATATAGTTCCATTTTCGTTAAATTTTACAGCATTACCAATAAGGTTCATTAAAATTTGCGATAATCTAATAGAGTCTCCAATAAGCGCATTGGGTAACATTGGATCTATATTTGTATAGAGTTTGTTGTTATTTTGTTCTAGAATAAACGCAAAAGAATTAGTTATACTATTTAATAGCGAATCTAGTTTATAAGGTATTTTTTCAAGTTTTATACCGTTATTTTCCATCTTACTTAACATTAATACATCGTTAATTAAGGCTAATAAGTAATCTGCGGAGAATTTTAGCGATTTTAAATCTGTTTTATGGGTATTGCTAAGTGTTTTGTCTTCTAGTAATATGGAGGATAGACCAATAACACCGTATAAAGGTGTTCTTATTTCATGGCTAATAGTAGAGAAAAATTTTGCTTTAAGCTTGGAGAGGTGTTCTGCTTTATCTTTGGCATCTATTAACTCTTGATTTTTTTTAGATAACGCATCAATATACTTTTTACGGTTTTTTGCTAACCCGAATATAGCAGCCAAACCTATCAATAAAATGGCAGAAAGTATAACAGAGATAATATTTAATAATTTGGATTTTTTTATATAATTATCAGATTTACTTATTTTTTTGGCGTTAGCTTTAATTTTATCTTGATGTTTTTCAAATTCAAATTTAGCATTGGTTTCGGCCAATAAAACGCCTTTTTCTATATTGTATATAGCTTTATCTGTTTCGTTTTGTTTTTTTAAATAAAAGTTTGCTTTTTGTAAGTTTTGTGTTTGTTCGTATGCAATAGATAAATAATTACAAATTTGAGAGTATTGATCTAGATACTTATTATTTGCTAGGGTAATAGCTTTTTCTAAAACGGTAATAGTTTTATTATAATCTTTAATAGCATTATAGTAACGACCAAATAATATATTTAAGTTTAGCGAGAACAATTCGTGAGCTGGTTTTGTTTCAGTTAACTCTTTGGCTTTTAGTAAATACGGATATGCTTTTTTAGGTTGATTTACAATTAGGTAAGCTTCACCAATATTCATATGCTCAGCAATAGGTGGTGTAAAATTTTGCTTTTTGTTATATATAGCAATAGCTTTACTGTAATAATCAATTAATTTGGTATAATTGTCTTTAGTTACAGTTTGTATATTAGCGATATCATTATAAGCCCAAGCAATTAAACTATCTGATTTTGTTTCAATGGCCTTGTCTAAAGCTTGCTGTGTGTATAGGTTAGCTTTGTTAGGGTCATCTAGTAAATGATGTATAAAACCTAGCTCTATGAGTCCTCGAAATTCATAAAAATCATTATTACTTTTTTGAGCTTATTTAATAAGTTTATGCGAGTTTTTTATTGCATTAGAGTACTTATATTTATAAATAGAGTCTTTAATCTGTGTTTTTAGGAGTTCTAATTTTTCTGTTGTGTATGCTTCGTTAGTTTGTGAAAATAAGTCGTTACATACTAGTGTAGCAATAGTTATTAGTAGGGTAGTTATATAGCGCATAGTATGGTTAATTGTCTAGTTTATTCATAATAATCAGTAATAAAACAAAGGGGAACCAGTCTGTACTTGAGTTTAATATACAAAAAAAACCGTTACTAATTTTAGTAACGGTTTTTTTATCTTGAATAGTTATATCTATATATCGTCGAAATCTATATCTGTAAAACGGCTTTCTGCTGTTTCAGAAGCGGGTGTTTCTGTACTATTTAATGCAGGAGTATCGTATTCTTTCTTAAAATCTTTTTGGTGACGATCGCTAATAACTTCATCTCCTTTTTCCGAAATAACATAATCTGTCATTTCTTGAAGAATACTATTAAATTCCTTAAAATCTTCTTTATATAAATAGATTTTGTGTTTTTTATAATGAAACGATCCATCATCATTAGTAAACTTTTTACTCTCAGTAATCGTTAAATAATAATCTCCAGCTTTTGTAGATCTTACATCAAAGAAATACGTACGTCTTCCAGCTCTTAAAACTTTAGAATAAATTTCCTCTTTCTCCATCATCTCGTTATTGTGCATCGTTTTTTTGATTTTATATAGTTATGTTTTTAATAGACTCAAAAATCTAAAAAAAAAAGAAACCATACAACAAATTAGAGCATTTCTTTTGCGCTTAATTGTTTTAAATATAATTCTTTGTAGTAACCATCTATGTTTATCAGGGTTTCGTGAGTTCCTTTCTGTACAATTTTACCATCATCTAATACGATAATATGGTCTGCATTTTTGGCAGAAGAGATTCTATGGCTAACAATAACTGTTGTTTTTTCTTCTGTTAACTTATTAAGGTTATTTAATATTTTCTCTTCTGTTTCTGTGTCTACTGCAGAAAGGCAATCATCAAATAATAGTATTTGCGGTGCTTTTATAATAGCTCTGGCAATAGAGACACGTTGCTTTTGCCCTCCAGAAAGTGTAATACCACGTTCTCCTAATATGGTTTCGTACTGTTTATTAAATTTTTTAATGTTTTTGTGTACTTGTGCATTTTTAGCAGCAGCTATAACTTCTTCGTTTGTGGCGTCTTCTTTACCAAACTTAATATTATTGTTTATTGTATCGCTAAATAAAAAAGCATCTTGAGGAACATAGCCTGTGGCTTCACGCAAGCTATTTAAATTAATTTGGTCTATGGCTGTGTCATCTATTAAAATAGTTCCATTGTCTACATCATATAGGCGCCCTATTAAATCTAATATTGTAGATTTTCCAGAACCTGTTTTACCTATTATAGCTAATGTCTCGCCAGGGTTTACTTTAAAACTAACCCCTTTTAGAGCTTTTATATTAGTATCATCGTAAGTAAAGTACACATCTTTAAACTCAATAGTACCTTTAATAATAGAAGGGGCTTGAACAGTATTAGTAATTTCTGGCTCTAATTTTAAAAACTCATTAATTCTTTTTTGTGAAGCTTCTGCCTGTTGTATAATAGACGTTACCCAACCAACAGTAGCAACTGGCCATGTTAGCATATTTACATAAATAATAAATTCTATAATTGTTCCTAAAGAGATTAGACCATTTATATATTGTTTCCCACCAATATAAATAACAAGTAGGTTACTAATACCAATAAGTAATATCATAATAGGAAAAAAGAAAGCTTGTACCCTAACTAAACTAAGTTGTTTGTCTTTACTAGTTATAGATAATGAGTTAAATTTAGTGGCGGTTTGTGCCTCGATACCATAAGCTTTTATAACAGAAATACCACTAAAACTTTCTTGTGTAAATGTAGACAGTTTAGACAGGTACTCTTGTACAATAGTACTGCGTTTGTGTATCTGTTTGCTAATTTTATAAATTAATATAGATAAAATAGGTAATGGAATAATAGTATATAATGTAAGCGATGGTGCTTGTCTATACATAAATGTAAGCGCAACAACAAATAGCGTTATCGTGTTTATACTGTACATTATAGCTGGGCCTGCATACATTCTAACTTTACCTACATCTTCGCTTATACGGTTCATTAAATCACCAGTTCTATTTTTTTTATAGAAATTTAAAGACAGTTTTTGGTATTGATTATAAATTTCATTTTTAAGATCGAACTCTATATAACGAGAGACATTTATAATAGCCTGCCTCATAAAAAAAGTAAGTATTCCAGTAATTACTGCTGCACCAATAATAATAAGTATATACTTTAGTAATTCGCTTTTATATATAGAAATATCCCTATCTGGGTTTTGGACTTGCTCGTTTACTATGTCTATAATAGAGCCTACTAACTTAGGCACAAAAACTCTAAATAAGTTAGATATTATAGTAATAATAATCCCAGCGATTAATTGTATTCGATATTTATAAAAGTATTTTCTTAAATGCTGTAATTCTTTCATTTACAGGTTTAACTAAATTAATTGTTTGACATTTTCGTAATTTAACATGCATATTTTTGCATTAACACCAATATTAGATTATTTTTGCCCGTTGTTTTTACATAATTAGTAATTAGCAGCTTAAATTAACTTAATTAAAACTTAAATGATTTCAGAAGTTATTAACACAAACGAATTACATAAAGTAGATCCTGTTTTTGGGCAATTATCCTTTGATGGCCATGAACAAATTGTTTTTTGCAATGACAAAGATACAGGATTAAAAGCAATAATTGGTATTCATAATACTGTATTAGGTCCTGCATTAGGAGGAACTAGAATGTGGCAATATAGTAACGAATGGGAAGCATTAAATGATGTTTTACGTTTGTCTCGTGGAATGAGCTTTAAGTCTGCAATTACTGGATTAAATTTAGGAGGAGGAAAAGCAGTTATCATAGGTGATGCTAAAACTCAAAAAACACCTGAGTTAATGAAACGTTTTGGAGAGTTTGTTCACTCTTTAAGCGGAAAGTATATTACTGCAGAAGATGTAGGGATGGAAACAAGTGATATGGATTTAGTAAGAGAAGTAACCCCTTATGTTACTGGTATTTCTGAAGATAAAGGTGGCGCAGGAAACCCATCTCCAATTACAGCTTATGGTGTTTTTATGGGAATGAAAGCTGCTGCAAAATATAAATTTGGAACAGATATTTTAGAAGATAAATCTGTAATAGTACAAGGTATTGGTCATGTTGGTGAATCTTTAGTAGAACATTTAACTAATGAAGGCGCTAAAGTAATTATTTCGGATATTAATGAAGCGCGTTTAAGCGAAGTAAGTTCTAAATATGGAGCAACAATATATAGAGGAAACGATGTATACAGTGAAGCAGTAGATATTTATGCCCCATGTGCTTTAGGCGCAACAATAAATGATGCAACAATAAATAACATAAAAGCTAAAGTAATAGCAGGAGCTGCAAATAACCAATTGGCAGACGAAAATAAGCATGGACAAATGCTTAAAGATAAAGGAATTGTTTACGCACCAGATTTTTTAATTAATGCAGGAGGAATAATTAATGTATATGCAGAATTAGAAAATTACGGAAAAACCGAAATTATGCGTAAAACCGAAAATATATATAATACAACATTAGAAATTTTATCTAATGCAGAGAGTAATGGTGTTACAACACACCAAGCGGCATTAAATATTGCACAAGGAAGAATTGATGCAAGAAAAAAAGAGAATATGAATGCTTAGGTAATTCATAAAAAAGACTATTTTTGCAGGGCAAAAGTTAATATTAACTTTTGCCCTTTTTAATGACTATATATATTAAAAGTAAAAGTTCTTTGTAAACATGTTAAGTAGAAGACACATTAGAGTAAAAGTAATGCAAGTGCTGTATGCATTTAAAGGTACAGAAAGCGATGATTTTGTAAAAGACCAAAAATTCTTACTCTACAGTATAGATAATATGTACAATTTGTACCTATTATTAATCTCTTTAATGATAGAGGTGCAGAAGCGTGCAGAAAATCATTTAACAAAAACACAAAATAAACACTTAGCAACTAAAGAAGAAAAAAATCCTAATCGTAAGTTTATAAATAATGAAGTATTACAGATGCTTAAAACTAATGAGCAACTGCAAGCTAAATTTGATGCGCACAATATTAAAAATTGGGAGCTAGATAATGAATACGTAGAACTTATTTTTAAAGCAATATTAAAAAGTGATTTGTATAAAACATATCTAGAAACGAGAACTTCTAATTTTAAAGAAGATAAAGAGTTTTTAATAGATGTTTTTAAAGAAATCATAGCCCCTAACGAGAAGTTATATGATTATTTAGAAGATAAAAATTTAACTTGGTTAGACGATTTGCCTACAGTAAATACTACCATATTAAAACTATTACGTAAAGTAAAACCTAAATCGGATCAATTTCATTTTATACCAAAACTGTATAAAGATTTAGATGATAAACAGTTTGCTATAGATTTGTTTAGAAAAACCTTACTTAACCAATCTGCATTGGCTAAAGAAATAGAAGGTAAAACGACCAATTGGGATGCAGACCGTATAGCTTCATTAGATAAAGTATTATTAAAAATGGGAGTTAGCGAATTAAAAAACTTTCCATCTATACCTACTAAGGTCACCATAAATGAGTATTTAGAAATTTCTAAAGAGTACTCTACACCAAAAAGTAGCATTTTTATAAATGGTATTTTAGATAAGCTTGTAAAAGACTATCAGGCGTCTGGTAAATTAAATAAAGTAGGAAGGGGTTTGATGTAAATAAAAATTATTGTTATTTTTACATCCCTAAGTTTAACATATATTAAAAATTAAATAAAAAATTATGAAAAAAGTAGTACTAGTATTAAGTGCAATATGTATGGTGGCATTTACATCATGTAAAAAAGATGCAGCAGCGGCAATAGATGATAGCAAAGTAGCAGCAGCAGCAGATAGAGATGCAAATGCATCTAATTTTCCAGTAATACAATTTGATAAAGTAGATCACGATTTTGGTGAAATAATTTCAGGAACTAACGTAGAAACAGTATTTAATTATACAAATACAGGAAAATCTCCTTTAGTAATTACAGACATTAAAAGTTCTTGTGGATGTACTATTCCTAAAGATTGGTCTAAAGAGCCTTTAGCACCAGGAGCATCAGGAAGTTTTACTGTTAAATTTAATGGAAAAGGAGCTAACAAAGTTTCTAAAACAGTAACGGTAACGGCAAATACAGAAAAAGGAAGAGAAACTGTAAGAATTTCTGCTTTTGTTAAGCCAGATCCTAACGCACCTAAAAAAGCAACACCTACAGCATCACCAGTAATTAAGTAATAATGGGAGGAATCGTAGATTTTTTACCATTCATTGCAATGTTTGGTGTTATATATTTCTTGATGATAGTACCGCAAAGAAAGCGTGCTAAACAAGAGAAACAATTTGCTTCAGACTTGAAGCGCGGAGATAAAGTTATTACTAAAAGCGGAATGCATGGTAAAATAACAGACTTAAATGATAAAGACAACAGTTGTGTTATAGAAACAATGGCTGGTAAAATTAAGTTTGACCGCTCCGCAATTTCTATGGAAATGAGTAAAAAACTTAATACTTCAGATAAATAGAAATTTAAAATCTATATAAAAAAAGCTTCCTAAATTAGGAAGCTTTTTTTATGCAATAAAGTGAAGTATAAAACAAAAGCTTATTTTAGTGCATATAAGTTGCTTTAATGCATTAAAAAAGAAAAATAAATGATAACCTTAAAAGAATTAGCGAAGAAGTTAAATGTTTCTATATCTACTGTATCTAAAGCTTTAAACGATAGTTGCGAAATTAGCGAGGAAACCATTAAACGAGTTAAAGAAGTTGCAGCGATCTATAATTATTCACCTAACAAGGTTGCATTAAGCTTAAAAAATAGTAAAACAAAAACTATAGGTGTTATTATTCCGAATATATTAAACCACTTTTTTGCAAAAGTATTATATGGTATAGAAAAAGAAGCTTCAAAACGAGGGTATAGTTTAATAACTTGTATTTCTAATGAGTTGTACGATAAAGAAGTTAATAGCTTAAACTTATTAGCTAATGGTAGTGTAGATGGCTTTATTATGTCTATAGCAGAAGAAACACAAATACAACAAAAATCTGATCATTTTAAATCTATTTTAGATAGAAAATTGCCAATTGTAATGTTTGATCGTACCTCAGAAAAAGTAGACTGCGATAAAGTAATTATAGACGATTTTCAAGCTACCTATAAAGTAACAAAACATTTAATAGATGAAGGCAGGCAACAAATAGTGCTCATTAATAATATTGAAGAATTAAGTGTAGGTAAATTAAGAACTAAAGGATACTTACAAGCAATAGAAGATGAAAATAATTATAAAAATGTACCCCTTGTAGTAAATATCTCTAAGGCAGATAATTTAGAAATTGCTGTAGATTCTATTTTTGAAACTTATAAAAATGTAGATGGTATAATTGCTATAGACAACGTATCTGGAGTAATTGCTTTAAATAAAGCTAAAAAAAGAGGCTATGCTATTCCCGAAAATTTATCAATAATAGGTTTTTCAGACGAAAATATATTACAATTTACAACACCTAAACTGTCTACAGTATCGCAACACTCACAAGACATTGGGGCAGCTTCTGTAAGACTGTTAGTAAAGAGACTTGAAAGTAAAGATAAAATAGAACCTACTACTAAAATTATTGATGTAAGCCTTCATTTAAGAGAAACTACAAAATAAATATAAATTATAGTACTTTATACTTTATGGTTTAACAGTTTTTATACTTATCGTGTAGGCCTTTGTTTTGAAGAATCATTGGCTTAATTTTTTCTAATCGAGATTGTTTTGTAGCCTCTCGTTTTGCTGCAGCTATATGCTCGCAATATTCACGTTGCTTAGAAGGCGACAAGTTATTAAATGCTGTTTTTAAAGTAGTATCTTTTTCTAATTCTAATTTTAACTTTTCAGGTATAATAGTATCTTTCTTAGAGCGATCTGGTTTTATTTCTTTTCCAAGTTTTTGGTTTTCTATAGCTTCTTTTACATACGATAAAACAATATTTTTATTAATAGCTTCAATAGAGTCAAAACGCATTTGTCTCAATGCTTTTGTTTTATTTTCTTGAGCATTAACTAATACTTGCTGTTCGTCTTTTAAAAAGACACCATTAAAAAACCAAATACCAAAGTGTTTTTTAAAAGCACCAAGACCTACAACATTTTTACCATTTGAGGTATATACAGGAGCGCTCCATTTTATAGCTTCTTCTAATTCTGTAGTATTTAAAATCTCTCGTAATAAAGTTAAGGCTTCTGCATAATGCGAATTATTTTCTATATATTCTTCAACTGAATTAACTTTTTTCATAATTAATAATTTAATGTTATTCCCAATAGGTAAGCGTTCTTGTTTCTACATAAATTGGGATGAATTTTTTTGAATTGGATGTATGCGATTTTAAAGCCACCGTTTTTTTTATCCAATTACCAATAGTATCAAAATTATATGTAATCTTTAATTCTTCTTTTAATATATTGTTTTCGTAGTGTTTTTCTTTAATGGGGTTATAATACCTATCGTAAATAACCTCCCTCATTAAATAGGCTTTATCATCTTTAGCAATATTATGTTCGGTAATTTTAAAAACTCTATCATTATTATACGTATAAGTTGTTTTTACTCTAAAATAATTGGATCCATTTATAGACTCAGTAATATTACCATGATTATTGTAGCTATAGGTATTAGTTATAGTGGCTTTTTTTTCCAATATAGCCTCTTTAATGATTTGGTTTTTTGTGTTGTAACTATAAGTTGTTTTTATAGAGTCTTGTTTATTTATTTTAAGTTTTTCTATAATTTTATTTTTAGCATTATAAGTAGAAACAATTTTTGAATATATACTATCATTAATAATGATAGTTTGTATTTCTTTTTTAGTAACACTATCTCTAATTATTGATTTTACCATGTGTTCAGGAAAAACAGAACTTTTAGTAATGGATTTTATTAAATTATTTTTAGAATCATAAACAGCATTAACTGTTTGTTGTGTTTTTCCAAAAAAATCAAAATATTCAGTACTCTCTACATTACCATTTATAGTATAAGTTTCTGTGAAAACAGGGACTGGTTTATCTGTTTTTTTAGTGTTTAAAGTATCTATATTCGCTCTAAACTGTTGTAGTTTTTTTACATTGCTAAATATGTTTTTTGCTTCTAAATCTGTCTTAAAATTTGAATATTTTGGTGTAACATCAAATTCTTTTTGACAGCTTGTAAATAATAGAAGTATAGATATTATGAAGAAGTATTGTTTCATCTCGCTATTTTAAGTAAAACGAAGGTCGTATATTTTAATAAGATATTCAAAATATAGAAACGTTTAACTATGTATTTTGTAGCAAAAGTATTGCTCGTATATACGTTTACTTTTTCTGAAATATACCAAACAATTCATTATCCTGTCTTGGGGCTATAGAATTATAGCATTTGTCGAAGGTGTTTATTTTAAAATATGGAGAAAAGTAGCTTAAATACTCCTCTTTTGTTCCTCCAAATGGACGTTTTTCCATATCCCTCGTTAAAGGGATATCAAACCATACGCCAACTAATTTTCCTTCTGGTTTTAAAAGTGAATTTATCTTTTTAGCATATAACTTACGATTATTTAGTGTAGGAGGAAAGGAACAAAAAAAGGTTTGCTCAAAAATTAAATCGAAACTATTATTATACTCAAAAAAGTTACCCTCTATGAGTTGATTTAGCGGAAAATTTGGGACTCTTTTTAATAATGCTTTTAATGGAGCATTAGCAATATCTAATACATACACATTTTTAAAGCCATTATTAAATAAGTACTCTGCTTCGTATGAATTACCAGCACCAGGAATTAATATTTTTAAATCTTTATTGGTAATTTGATCTATGTAAACTTTTAGTGGAGTAGAAGGCGCTCCAATATCCCAACCAGTTTTATTGTCTTGATAACGTTTAGACCAATAATTCTTTTCTTCTTGTGTATTTGGCATTTTGTGTAAACTTATTTAGTGTCTTCAACTCTAAAAGTATAGGTAGCAATAAGATCTTCTTTTATATATAAATGTACATCATAAAAACCCGTGGTGTTAAATTGATGGTTAAACGATAAATTTAAGTTTTTAATGCGTGTGTTTTCTGGTTGTATTGTTTTACTATTATTGCCATCGTCTATTAAAAGAGAAATGTTATCTTCTACTACAGGTTTTAAAAGCGTATACTTGAAAGCTATACTTTCATCTTTCGCTATTGTATGATGCATTTTTTTTGGAGATTCATGTAGTGCTAGGTTTGTATAGGCTTTGCTATAAATTATTGGCGCTTCTATAAAACTTTCAAACGTAGGCGTTTTTGTATTTAAAAGTAACCATTTAGAGTCTATAGGGTAATGGTTTACAGCAAATAACTCTGGATTAGTTAAGAAATAACCATTATTATATTTAAATACAAAAGTATTGGTTTTGGGGTCTGGTACACCACTAGCCCAAGTGGGGTCGCATAAGTACCATTTATTGTTTAACTTAATAGCATTCCATGAGTGATTAGGAATATTGAGTTTGTCTATATCTGTTGTACTTGTCCTACCATACCCATTAACAATAACACAGCTTAAATTTGCTAGTTCAGAAAGCTCTTTTAGAATATAGGCATAACCAGTACAAATTGTTTTTTCACGTTTTAATAGCTTGCGAAATATTTCTTTTTTAACACGTTCATTCCAAGCGTTTAATTTTCCTGCTTGATGCTGTAATTGTTGTCGTTTTCTACTGTTTTTTAAATAGAGATTGTAATCGTTTGCAATGTTAGTACAAACCCATAAATAAATAGCCCTAAATTTTTCTACGTCTGTATTTAAATTGGAGGTGAGTTTATAAGACAATTGAGGTAAATTATTTAACCCTTCATTTTTGTATGCTAAAGCAATACTGTCTGCTTTGTAAAAATTTACAGTTCCAAAATCAGAGAGTTGAGCATTAGATTGCAATACAATTACAAAGGGCAAAATATACCACAGTGTCTTCATCTGTTTATAGCTATTATAGTGTGTTATTTACGTTTAGATTTGTAGGGACTATCTGTTTGTAGTGCTCCAATAACCTCTATAACATCCGATGTTAAGACTAAATTAATAACCGTTCTGTCTTTTTCAACTTTTACTTCTTGCGTTTCGTAACCTAAATAACTAAACAATAAAATGTCGCCATCTTTTAATGGTTTAGGAAATGTAAAAGCGCCATTTTTATCTGTAGCTGTACCAATAACAGTTCCTTTTTTAATAATACTAACACCTTCTAAACGGCCATCTTCATCACTTACAGTTCCTGTAACTGTAAGTTCTTGATTTGCTGTTGATGTAGTCAAGTTATTCTGAGCATATGCAGTACCAGAAAATAATAGGGCAATAATTAGCATTCCGAAAATACCAAATGTGCTCTTAAAAGCATCAAATCTTGTCTGTGTAAAATTCAATTGTTTTGTCATAATATATAATGTTTTTATCAAATGTATAGACAATGCTATTGTGTATCAAACAACATTGAGTGATCTAAACGATTTAATTAGTAAAAACGACGTTTCAATGAGTATAGAAAAATGTATTTATCTTATTTTCAAAGATAACCATTTTTAAGTGTCTTATAGAAAGTAAAGATATCCTGATTTTTAACAGGTTAGTTTTCAACTTTTATAACTTTGCCTATAATATTATTTGCAGGAATCCAACCATTTAATTTACCTAAATTATTACCAATTAAAATGTTTTCGTTTTGTATGTCTTTAATGAGATGTAATAAATAATTATCTTTCCATTTTACGAAAACAATATCATTAATTACTATTTGTTCAGGTTCTATCCTTTGTATAGTAACTAATTGACCAGATTCTATTCTTCCTTTCATAGAGCCTCCTTGTGGTCTTACTTGGCATTTGTTATTTTTAGATAATTCTTTTAAAGCGTCTTTAACCCATCCCATAATTTTATTTCATGATTATTACAGTAATTTGTTTTTAAGTGTTAATAGTCATTTATATACGCAAGATACATTTTATAAGCAGTGTAGAAAGGTCTAAAATAGCTTTAACCGTTTAAAAAAAAACTACAGTTATGACATATTGTATTAAAAATATACACCCCAAAACTATTATAGTTTTGGGGTGTTATTATGTAATAGTAATTACAAATTACTTTTTCTCTGCAGTAATCTCTGCTATTTTACAAATGACCTCGGTAGCTTTAATCATACTTTCTACAGGAACATATTCGTAACGTCCATGGAAATTATGGCCTCCAGCAAAAATATTTGGGCATGGTAAGCCCATATAACTTAATTGAGATCCATCTGTTCCACCACGAATAGGTTTTATAAGTGGTTTAATGTTTAATTGTTTCATAGCTTCTTCCGCTATATCTACAATATGCATTACAGGCTCCACTTTTTCTTTCATATTAAAGTATTGGTCTGTAATTTCTATTTCTATAACTTCTCTTCCGTATTGCGAATTTAATTCGTTTGTTAGTTTTTGCATCACCTCTTTACGGGCTTCAAAATGTTCACGATCGTGATCACGAATAATATACTGTAATACGGTATCTTCTACTTCTCCATTAATAGAATATAAATGGAAAAAGCCTTCATAGCCTTCAGTATGTTCAGGGGTTTCCATGCGCGGTAAAGAGTTTATAAACTCTGTAGCAATGTACATAGAGTTTACCATTTTACCTTTAGCATAACCAGGGTGTACTATTTTACCCTTTATTCTAACTTTAGCACCTGCAGCATTAAAATTCTCATATTCTAATTCTCCAATTTGGCTACCATCCATTGTATAAGCCCAATCTGCACCAAATTTTTCTACATCAAATTTATGAGCACCACGGCCAATTTCTTCATCTGGTGTAAAGCCTACTTTTATAGTACCATGTTTAATGTCTGGATTATTAATAAGGTGTTCCATGGCTGAAATAATTTCGCAAATACCAGCTTTATCATCTGCACCTAAAAGAGTTGTACCATCTGTGGTAATTAAAGTTTGGCCTTTATATTGTAATAAATCCTCAAAATAATCTGGAGACAGTATAATGTTTTCAGCCTCATTTAAAATGATGTCTTTTCCGTCATAATTATCTATAATTTGCGGATTTACATTTGCACCAGTAAAATCTGGAGTAGTATCAAAATGAGATACAAAACCTATAGTTGGTACTTGATGCTCTACATTACTTGGTAGCGTTGCCATAATGTATGCATTCTCATCTATAGTAACATCGCTCATGCCTATAGCTTTTAATTCTTCTACTAGAGCATTAGCTAAGTCCCATTGTTTTGCTGTACTAGGTGTGGTATCACTTTCTGGGTCCGATTCTGTATCTACTATAACATAGCTTACAAAACGTTTTATTATATCATCTTTAGAAATCATTTAAATATCGTTTAATTTGGTGTTTGTTCAACCTGTAAAAGTCGAAATATGGGTATAAAGTTACAATTTATAACTTTTTTGTCTTTTAGAATTGCTCAATTTTTTATTTAGAAGTACTTTTGCGCAAACATAATTCAATGTATAAAGCATTATTACGACCATTATTTTTTCTTTTTGATCCTGAAAAGATCCATCACTTCACATTTTCCTTAATAAAAACGACTTCTAAATTACCAGGAGTACCAGCTTTATTTAGAAGTTTATATGTGGTTAACGATAAACGCTTAGAACGTAAATTATTTGGGTTAACTTTTAAAAACCCTGTAGGGCTAGCTGCCGGATTCGATAAAAATGCAGTATTATATAACGAATTAGCAAACTTTGGTTTTGGTTTTATAGAAATAGGAACTGTTACACCAAAGGGGCAAGCAGGAAACCCTAAAAAGCGTTTGTTTAGACTTCAAGACGATAAAGGGATTATTAACCGAATGGGCTTTAATAATGAAGGTCTAGAAGCAGCAGTTAAGCAATTAAAACAAAATAAAGGGAGACTTATTATAGGAGGAAATATTGGTAAAAACACTCAAACAAAACCAGAAGATTATACCAAGGACTATTTAGAGTGTTTTAATGTATTACACCCTTACGTAGATTATTTTGTGCTAAATGTAAGTTGCCCAAATGTAGGTAGCCATGCTAAATTAAATGATAAAGACTATTTATTAGAGCTTATTGGTGCTGTGCAAAAGGCAAATACTACATTTGAGACCCAAAAACCAATACTTTTAAAAATAGCTCCAGATTTAAATAACATCCAGTTAGATGAAATTATTGAATTAATTTCTGAAACTAATTTAGATGGTGTAATTGCTAGTAATACTTCTACCGATAGAACAGGCTTAAAAGCTAGCGATGCCCGTTTAAAAGAAATAGGAAACGGTGGTTTAAGCGGACAACCAGTAAAAGATAAATCGACACGTGTTATTAAATACTTAGCCGATAAAAGTAATAAAGCATTTCCTATTATAGGAGTAGGAGGCATACATTCTGCTAAAGATGCTTTAGATAAAATAGAAGCGGGTGCAGATTTAGTTCAAATTTATACAGGATTTATTTACGAAGGCCCTTCATTAATAAAATCTATAAATAAGGCGTTACTCAATAATTAATTTTTGAGTAGTAGTTTCTCCATTTTTAGTATTTAGTTTTACGAGGTAAATGCCTTTATTTAGCGACAAGTTAATTTTTACTGTAGCTCTATTACCATCTAGTAAAACCGTTTTAACTAAACTACCTAGAATGTTATAAATTTTAACATTTTTTAAATGCTTTACAGAGTTACCGCTAATAGTAATAGGTCCTTTTGAAGGATTTGGAGCTATTTTAAAATCGACTTCTTGTGCCTTAAACTTTAAAGAGTTTGAATTATTTTTAGTAGACATATCGTAGTTGTGACTAGTGTAAGAAACATTAGATATATCAGAATCTTGTGCCCATATACCATAAGACATTAATAGAAGTATAATAAGATAACAAGGCGTTTTTTTCATAGATTAGAGGTAATTGGTTTTTAAAATTACAATTTAGATTCAAAAAACACTAATAATAACATGTTAATTTTCACGAATAGTTTACTTTTAATAAAATGTAAAAACCATCTTAAAGTTTAGTTTGTGAATTACGATTTAATCTTCTCCTTTATTTTAGCGACTTCCGCTTTAGCTTTTTCTCCAGGGCCAGATAATATTTATGTATTGATGCTGAGTTTAACCAATGGTAAAGCTTATGGTTTAGCAACTGTTTGCGGGTTAATATCTGGTTGCCTATTACATACTACACTTGTTGCCTTTGGAGTATCAGCAATTATAAAGGCTAACGAAACCCTATTCTTTACTATCAAATTGTTAGGCGCATTGTATCTATTGTATTTAGCCTATAAAGTTTTTAAAAGCGATTCCAGAGTAACTTTATCTAATACTAATGTACCTAAAAAAGGCTTATGGCAATTGTTTAAGCAAGGAGCTATAATGAATGTATTAAACCCAAAAGTCTCTATTTTCTTTTTAGCCTTTTTTCCTGGGTTTTTATATAGCGACACACAAAGTACAGTCACTCAATTTTATGTGCTGGGGTTGTTGTTTATGGCTACTTCGTTTGTTATTTTTTCAGGGATAGCCATACTTGCTGGATTTATTTCAGATTACTTGAAGCAAAATGCAAATGTAGGCGTTATATTAAAATGGCCACAGATAGTTGTGTTTATAGGTATTGCTATTTTAATATTAATATAAAGCATGTTAAAGTATTATATTCCTAACAAATAAACGTTTACAGAGTTGTAGTTATCATTTATAATCTAAGTAAAAATAATTTTACCATAAATCTGTAATGAATAATACTTTCGTAACTACTAATCTTTTTTATCTTTGAAATTGAAATGAATAGTACTAAAGTAAAAGTAATCGAGTGTCCACGTGACGCTATGCAAGGAATAAAAGCATTTATTCCAACAGAACAAAAAGTACAGTATATTCAATCTATTTTAAGAGTAGGTTTCGATACTGTAGACTTTGGAAGCTTTGTATCTCCAAAAGCGATTCCGCAAATGGTAGATACAGCTGAAGTTTTAGCGCAATTAGACTTAAGTAATACTATAAGCAAACTACTAGCAATTGTAGCTAATACAAGAGGAGCAGAAGCAGCATCTCTGCATCCAGAAATTCACTATTTAGGATATCCGTTTTCAATATCTGAAAATTTCCAGATGCGTAATACGCATAAAACAATAGCACAATCTGTAGTAACATTAGAGCAAATTTTAAATATAGCAGATCGAACTAATAAAGAAGTTGTGGTATATATTTCTATGGGCTTTGGCAATCCCTATGGAGATCCATGGAATGTAGATATAGTAGGAGAGTGGACAGAACGTTTAAGCAAAATGGGTGTAAAAATACTATCCTTAAGCGATACTATAGGAAGCTCTAACCCCGAAAACATAGACTACTTATTTTCAAATTTAATTCCACAATATAAGGACATAGAATTTGGAGCACACCTACATACTACACCATCCAGTTGGTTTGAAAAAATTGACGCGGCTTATAAAGCAGGTTGTCGTCGTTTTGATGGCGCCATACAAGGTTTTGGTGGATGCCCAATGGCAAAAGATGAATTAACAGGCAATATGCCAACCGAAAAAGTACTGTCTTACTTAACTACCAAGAAATCTAATGATTTAGCAGCTATGGCTTTTGAAAGTGCTTATAATGAAGCGTCTAAGATTTTTAATGCATATCATTAAAACTTTGAAATTTAATTTATATTGTAATCTTTTGAAAATCAGTTTTTTATTTTTTTTATTTAAATTTAGTCTAAATAAAGTTGCATAAACTATTTTTCAATAGTATTTTTGCTGTCGAAATTAAATCTATTTATATCCAGTCTAAATAAAAACTGAGTAAAAACAAACTGAAAAATGAAGAAATTTGTATTAGGATTAGCAGCATTAGCAACATTAGGTATAACCTCTTGTAGTAATGATGACGATGGAACTGTAACACCACCACCAACAAACACAGTAACGGCACCAGATACTTATGTGTTTACTAGAAATGGTAACACTACAGTAAGTTTTGGAGGTCAAACAACAAGAATACAAATGGCAGAAGAAATTGTTTCTGCATTAAAGAATACATCAAAAACAGAAGCACAATTAGATGCTATGTTTGCACATGTTGAAGGCGCTAATGATTTTAGTGATGCAGATTTAAATGCTTCAGGAAAAAGTGTACGTAGTAAAACAGCTGCATCGGCAGACTATTTCTCTGCAAATACAACAGATGCTAATGCAATAAAGACAGATTTTGATGCTTATATAGAAAACCAAGTAAATAATGTGTATCCTAATTGGGGTACAACTGCATCTGCAGGTGTTGCAGGACAATTACAAGAAGCAGGTGGCGGATCTACACGTTATATAAATGCAAAAGGCTTAGAAAACAATCAAGCATTTGCTAAAGGATTAATAGGTGCTTTAATGGTAGACCAAATGTTAAATAACTATTTAGGTACAGCAGTTTTAGATGCAGGAGATAACAGAGCAAATAATGATGCCGGTACATTAGATGGAGATAAAAACTATACAACTATGGAACACAAATGGGATGAAGCTTATGGTTACTTATACGGTAATGAGGCTAACCCTGCTGTACCAGTTTTAGGAGCAGATAGTTTTTTAAATAAATATGTATCTAGAGTTGAGGGAGATGCTGATTTTTCAGGCATAGCAATGGATATTTACAATGCCTTTAAGTTAGGTCGTGCTGCAATTGTTGCTAAAAACTACGAAGTTCGTGATGCACAAGCGCAAATTATTAGAGAAAAAATATCTCAAATAATTGGAGTAAGAGCAGTATACTATTTACAACAAGGGAAGAACAATTTAGCAACAGATAAAGCTTCTGCATTTCATGATTTATCAGAAGGATTTGGATTTGTATACAGTTTACAATTTACAAGAAAGCCAGGAACAAATGTACCATACTTTACAAAAGCAGAGGTCGATGGATTTATTTCTACATTGATGGCCGGTAATGGATTCTGGGATGTTACACCAGCAATGTTAGATACAATGTCTGATACTATTTCGGTAGAATTTAGCTTTACTACAGCGCAAGCAGGAAGTTAATTATATAAATAATAAGATATATTCTGGGAAATAGTAGTAGCAACATAGTTACTACTATTTTCCTATTTTTGCAAACTTAAAAAGAAACTTAAACTAGTAAGAATATGAAGAAAATAATTGGAGTAATAGTAATCACTTTAATTGTAGTAGCTTGTTCAAAATCTGATGACTCTGGTTCTGGAGGCGGAACAAACGATAATTTTAATAGAGGCGCAATGTTAACCAATATTGCAGATAATATTATTATTCCTGCTTATCAAAATTTAAATTCAGATTTAAATACGTTAGTCAATTCAAAAGATGCGTTTATTGCATCTCCAAATTCAACAACTTTAGAAACGTTAAGAACAGATTGGTTTAATGCATATAAAACCTATCAATCAGTAGAAATGTTTGAAATTGGAAAAGCAGAAGAATTATTTTTTAGAAATAATATGAATGTTTTTCCAACTGACACTGCAAATATTGAAAGTAATATTTCTAATGGAAATTATGATTTAACAAACCCGATTAATAATGATGCTGTAGGTTTTCCTGCTGTTGATTATATGTTGTATGGTTTAGCTAACGATGATACAGCTATATTAAATATGTATACTAATACCAGTTATAGAACTTATCTTTCGGATTTAGTAGACCAAATGCAAACATTAACAGCAGTAATTGTAATTGATTGGACTTCTGGTCATAGAGATGAATATATAGCAAACACAGAGAATTCTGTAACTGGTTCTGTTAATAAATTAGTAAATGCTTACATTTTCTATTACGAAAAACGATTCAGAACTCAAAAAATAGGCCTTCCAGCTGGTGTGTTTTCTACAACCCCTAAACCAAATTTAGTAGAAGCACTTTATAAAGAAGATAATTCTAAAGCATTAGCATTATCAGCTTTAAACGCTATACAAGATTTTTTTAATGGTAAAGCATATACAAGTAATAGTGAAGGAGAGAGTCTTAAAACATATTTAAATTCTTTAAATAGAAGCGATTTGATAGAAATAATTAATACACGTTTAGATGCATCAAGATTGAAAGTACAAGCATTAAATACTAATTTTAAAAACCAAGTAGAAACTGATAATACTAAAATGACTGAGGCTTATGATGCTATACAGTTACTAGTATCTTCTTTTAAATCAGATATGCTTTCTGCATTAAATATTAGCTATAATCCGTCAGAAGAAGATACAGACGGCGATTAATGATAAATAAATAACTTAAAATGAAAAAAAACATCCTATTAATTTTTACCGTATTAATTTTTACCCAGAGTTATTCACAAGTTTCTACTCAAGAGTGTGGGAACTTAAATTCTGCAGGAATTAGCATACCTAACAATAACCAGCAATTTGATTATGAAGGGTATACCTTTGAACGTTATGTACATTGTGGATATAATGTGAAACTTCCAGATAGCCCAGGCACTTCAGCTGATGGCAAACCAATAATTGCAAGAAATCATATAGAGAAAATAAGAGATAAAACTTGGTTCGATAGTAGTTATCCATCAAATTTTAATATTAATACAGGAGAATATCTTAATGGCTACGGTAGAAACACATTACCTGCGAATTTTGATAACCTAACTCCAAACCCCAATTTAGGTAGTGACGTTTACAGTAATTATATTACTTATGATATGTCTTCATTTTTCCATCCTTCAGATATTGAACTCTTTTTAGGCGGAGCTAGTAATTTTCCATCAAATGAGATATTTAGAAAGTTAAGATTTACTGTATATATATATGTGAAACAAGAATTTGCTCATTTATACCCGGGCGGAACTAATAATAGGGTCTACCAGTTTGGAAACGGTTTAGTTGATTCAGATGGAAATAGATATCGAGAAGTCAATTTTAGTATTAATGTAGATATTGATGGTGATGGTGTAGATAATGATGATGACAATTGTCCAAATACACCTAACACAAATCAATTAGATTCAGATGGGGATAATATAGGGGATGTCTGTGATAACTGCCCTAATTATGCTAGTACTAATCAATATGATAGTGATAACGATGGTATAGGAGATGTTTGCGATGACGATGATGATAACGATGGTATCCTTGATGTAAATGATAATTGTCCAAATATAGCTAACCTAGATCAATCTAATGTTGATGGAGATTCAGTTGGAGATGTTTGTGATAATTGTCCTAATAATGCCAATTCAAATCAGCAAGATATGGATGGTGATGGTATTGGAGATGTCTGTGACTCAGATCGTGATGGTGATGGAGTAAGCAATGATAATGATGATTGTCCAGATGAAGTAGGTATGCCAAGTAATAATGGTTGTCCAGGATTAGCAGATTTAGTTATTAATTTAAGTAGTTCTACATCAATTGTTCCAGGTGGAGGAAATACTACTACCCCGTTGACATCAAATATTACAGAACAGATTTATCTTGGAGATGAAATTCAATTCAATTTAAATATTAAAAATGAAGGAGCGTTAAATTCGGGTAATTTCAAAGTAGGCTATTATTTATCTACAGATAATAATATATCTAACGCAAGTCTTCTTTTAGAGGAACAGTTTTTTAATATTAATTCGAATGCTTCATCTTCAAGAAATACAGCAATTAGTCATTGGCATTTTGCTAACCTATTAGGAATATTAGGAACTGCTTATGTGCATATTAAAGTAGATAAAGATAATGAGGTAAATGAAGGTGGTAATGAATCTAATAATTCTTTTACATCACGAATAGTCTATATTCATAATACAGCTGGTAGAATGGCTTATTTAAATATTGGTAGCGGAATTATATCTGTGCCTTTGGGTAATGGTTTAATAATTAGTCCAATTGAGTTGAGTGATAATATATTACAATTAAGCGGAAAGAAAAGTATTAAGAAAAAATATAATAATCTAAAGGTTTATAAATCTTCAGATTTAAGTTTAGTGATAAATCAAAACGTATTTGATGGACAAATTTTAAACCTTTACAGTTTACAAGCAGGTAAGTACATTATACATGTAGATAATTCTTATGTTAAACAATTTAAAAAAGGAATGGGAATATTATTACCAAATTAATATTTTTATTAGAATAAAAAGGTTGCCTTATAAAAGGCAACTTTTTTTTATGCAATATGAAAAGTAATTTAAAAACATATTTAAATAAAACAACGAGTATAGCACCATTAGTGGTATTTCGATTAGGCTTTGGTTTAATGATGTTGTATGGTATTATCAGGTATTGGGCTAAAGGTTGGGTAGAAACCGTTTATATTAATCCAAAGTTTCATTTTAAATACTATGGTTTTGAATGGGTTAAAACTTTAGGGGATTATACTTATATTTTATTTATTATTTGTGGAATAGCTGCATTTTTTGTGGCTATTGGTTATAAATATAGATTAGCCATTATTGCTTTTTTTCTAAGTTTTACTTACATAGAACTTATGGAAAAAACCACTTATTTAAATCACTACTATTTTATAAGTTTACTCAGTTTTTTAATGATATTTCTACCTGCAGAACGCTATTTTTCTATAGATGCTTATAAACAGAAAAAACAATACTTAAAAGTGCCAAATTGGACTATAGATAGTATAAAGTTATTGTTAGGGATTGTTTATTTCTATGCAGGTTTAGCAAAAATTAATTCCGATTGGTTATTTAAGGCAATGCCTCTTAAAATATGGCTCCCATCTAAATACGATTTACCATTAATAGGAGAAAGCCTAATGCAGCAAAATTGGTTTCATTATGCTATGAGTTGGTCGGGTATGTTTTATGATTTGTTAATACCGTTCTTACTATTATATAAAAAAACAAGAGGGGTCGCCTTTTTCTTTGTTGTATTTTTTCATGTCTTTACTAGAGTACTATTCCCAATTGGGATGTTTCCCTTTATAATGATAGTAAGTGCTTTGATATTTTTCGACTCAAGTTTACATCATAAAATTATAGGATACATAAAAAAAGGACTGTTGAAGATTTCAACATTAAAACCAATAGAAATATTACCATTATACTCTATTAAACATCAAAGAGTAATTTTGCCAATGTTAGCATTGTTTTTTGTTTTACAATTAACTATTCCGTTTAGGTATTTACTATACCCCAATGAATTATTTTGGACAGAGGAAGGCTTTCGTTTTTCATGGCGAGTAATGCTAATGGAAAAAATGGGCTATACTAATTTTAAAATTGTAGATGGCAAAACAGGTGCTTTCTTTTATGTTGATAATTCAGACTTTTTAAGACCATTACAAGAAAAACAAATGAGCTTTCAACCTGACTTTATATTAGAATATGCACATTATCTAGGCGATCACTTTACAGCACAAGGTCATAAAAACGTAGAAGTCTATGTTAAAAGTTTTGTTACATTAAATGGAAGATTAAGCCAGCCATTTATAAATGAAGACGTAAATTTGTACGCGGAAAAAGAATCATTTAAACCTAAACATTGGATTTTACCATTTAACGATGAGATTAAAGGACTTTAAACTAACAATTACTTGCTTATTATTCACTTTTGTAGCTTTTGCTCAAACTAAAATTTCTGGTATAGTAACCAATGCAGAGACCAATGCTCCTATAGAATTTACAGAAATTTACGATAAAAATACAGGGTTATTAGCTAAAACAAACGCCTCAGGATATTATGAGTTTGAAACTGATAAGGAAAATATTACACTAGCCTATTTTTTTTATGAGTACGAAGTTGAAGAACGTACACTTACACTCTCAGAAAATAAAACAATAAATATAGCTTTAATACCTATAGCAGAAACCCTTTCTGAAGTACAAATAACTTCAAGAAGAGCAAAAATATTTAGCTTAAAACGACTAAAAGATGTAGAAGAAACAGCCATATACGCCGGTAAAAAAACTGAAGTGGTTTTAGTAGAACAATCTATGGCCAATTTGGCATCAAATAATGCAAGACAGTTGTATAGCCAAGTTTCTGGATTAAATATCTACCAAAACGATGATGCAGGATTACAACTTAACATTGGAGGAAGAGGATTGGACCCTAATAGAACCGCAAGTTTTAACACGAGACAAAATGGTTACGATATTAGTGCGGATGTATTAGGCTACCCAGAAAGTTATTATACACCAGCTGCCGAAGGTTTAAAAGAAATACAAGTGATTAGAGGAGCAGCCTCTTTACAATATGGAACACAGTTTGGAGGATTGGTGAATTTTAAAATGAAAACACCAAATGCTGTAAAGCCATTTGAATTTATTACAAGAAATACTGTAGGAAGTAATGGGTTGTATACCAACTTTACAAGTGTAAGCGGAACAAAAAATAAATTAAGCTACTACTCGTTTTTTAATTACAAAAAAGGAGATGGATTTAGAGCTAATTCTAATTTCGAATCTAAAAATGCTTATGCCCATATAGGATATCAATTTAATGATAAAACCAAACTAACAGGAGAAGTAACCTACTTAAGGTACTTAGCAAAACAAGGAGGCGGTTTAAACGACCAACAATTTGAAGAAGACCCTTACCAAAGTAATAGAGCAAGAAACTGGTTTCAAGTAGATTGGTTATTGTATAATTTTAAGCTAGCACATAAGTTCTCAGAAGCTACTAATTTTACATTTAATTTCTTTGGTTTAAATGCTAACCGTGTAGCTTTAGGATATAGAAATCGTAGAGTAGATACAGTAGATCCAGGAGGAGCAAGAGACTTAATTTCGAGCGACTTTAATAACTATGGTTTCGAGACGCGTTTGCTAACCAAATATAAAGCCTTTAAAAAAGATGCCACTTTTTTAATAGGAGCAAAATTTTATAAAGCAGATAATGGCTATTCACAAGGGCCAGGATCGGCAGGATCAGATCCAGATTTTTCATCTGCAATAAACGAATTTCCCTTTTATAGAAGTCAATCGGAATACGATAACCCTAATTTAAATGTAGCATTATTTAGTGAGAATATATTTTACATAAACGATAAATTATCTATTACACCAGGATTGCGATTAGAGTATATAAAAACGGAAAGTGTTGGGTTTAGAAGAACTTTTAACTTTGATGGAGCAGGTAACCCTATAGATGCAGGAACAGAATCTCAAGACATAGAAAACGAGCGTTCCTTTATTCTTTTAGGAATAGGTTCTAGTTATAAAGCCTCTCAAGCAATAGAGTTTTATGGTAATATCTCACAAAATTACCGCTCAGTAACATTTAGTGATTTAAATGTCGTTAACCCATCAAACGCAGTAGATCCTAATATTGATGACGAAAAAGGATTTACTACAGACATAGGCGTAAGAGGTAATATAAAAAACCTAATAGCTTATGATGCTAACATTTTTGGATTGTTTTATAATGATAGAATAGGACTTATCGATGCACAAATTCCTCCTGTAAATAACGTTGGAAAATTAAGAACAAATGTAGGAGATGCTCGAATTTTAGGAGTAGAATCATTAATAGATTTTAATCTTAAAAATATATTTAAAATGAATAACGGTTTTAGAGCTAACTATTTTATAAATACCTCTTTTGTAACTTCAGAATACACCTCTTCTAATTTCGAAAATACCAGTACAGGTTTTGTAGCAGGTAACAAAGTAGAATTTATACCAGATGTTAATATAAAGACAGGAATTCAATTTGGATATAAAAACCTTTTATCTAGTATTCAGTATACCTATTTAAGCTCTCAATTTACAGATGCAACAAATGCAACAAAAGACGATTTAAACAGCATTGTTGGAGAAATTCCAGCTTACGATGTTTTAGACATCTCTTTATCTTACACATATAAGCGATTTAAGTTAGAAACAGGAATTAATAATGTTCTAGATAAATCTTATTTTACAAGAAGAGCAACAGGTTATCCTGGGCCAGGTATTATACCATCTGTAAATAGAAATGTATTTGCTACACTACAGTTTAAATTTTAAAAAATAAAAATAATAATACATGAAAAACTCTTATTTAGTACTCTTAATAGTCATTTTATTTAGCGCATGTAAAAGCGATAAAAAAACAGAGACACAAGAAGACAATAAAACAGAAGTAAAAAAAGAAGAAGTAAATGTATATACACATAGACACTATCCAGCAGATCAAGAATTATTTGCAAGTTTTGAAAAGCAGACAGGAATTAAGGTAAATGTTGTTAATGCAAAAGCAGACGAGCTTATTCAAAAAATGATAGTAGAAGGAGAAGCATCTCCTGCCGATGTATTAATTACTGTAGATGCAGGACGTATAGTTCGTGCTACAGATAAAGGATTGTTACAAACAGTAAATTCAGAGCTATTAAATAAAACAATACCGCTTAACTTAAGAGGAGAAAATAATGAATGGTTTGCCCTAACAAAGCGAGCTCGTGTTATCGCTTATGCAAAAGATAGAGTAAAACCAGAACAATTATCTACTTACGAGAATTTAGCATCAAGTAATTGGAAAAATAAAATATTAGTAAGATCATCAAATAATATATATAATCAATCACTAATGGCATCTATTATAGCTAATAATGGAGAGGAAGTAGCAAAAGACTGGGCAGAAAAAGTTGTAAATAATATGTCTAGATCTCCACAAGGAAATGATAGAGATCAAGTAAAAGCAGTTGTCGCAGGAGAAGGAGATTTGGCAATAGTTAATACCTATTATATTGGTAAACTATTAAACTCTAAAAACCCTGAAGAAGTAAAAGCAGGACAAGGCGTTGGTTTATTTTTTCCTAATCAAAAAGACAGAGGGACCCATATTAATATAAGTGGCGCAGGTGTTGCAAAATACGCACCCAATAAAGCAAACGCTATAAAATTTATAGAATTTTTAGCAAGCAAAGAAGCGCAAGAAGTATTTGCAGAAGCAAATTACGAATATCCAGTTAACCCAGCAGTAGAGCCTTCAGAGTTACTAAAATCTTGGGGAACTTTTAAAGAAGATGCCTTAAACTTATCTATATTAGGAAAAAACAATAAAAAGGCAGTTATATTATTTGATGAAGCTGGCTGGAAATAAAATTGAAAGAACGTTACAAAACATATTTTAAAAGAGATTTTAATAAATGGTCAATTTATACATTGGCCATTGTTCTTTTTATAGCTTTACCCATAATCACTATATTTTTTAATCTGTTTTCTGGTCCAGGAGAGACATGGAATCATATTGTGAAAAATGTATTATTAGAGTATTCACTTAACTCCTTATGGTTAATTATAGGTTGCACACTTTTAACACTATGGTTTGGAGTCTCTTCTGCATGGATAGTAAGCCGTTATAAATTGCCATTTCATAAAGCTTTAGAGTGGTTACTTATATTACCATTAGCAATACCTTCTTACATAACGGCATATACATACGCTGGTTTTTTTGATTATGGAGGAACTCTAGAATTAATTTTACGACCTCTTGGAATGACAGGGTGGAAAATAAATATTACTAATATTCTAGGGTTAATATTAGTATTAAGCACCTCTTTGTTTCCTTATGTATATGTTAGTGCTAGAACCGTTTTTTTATATCAATCGGGTAGACTAATAGAAGCATCTAAAACCTTAGGGGCAGGAGAAAGAACTACTTTTTTTAAAATAGTATTACCAGTAGCTAGACCAGCAATAATAGGAGGTTTAACGCTAGTGCTAATGGAGGTTTTAAACGATTATGGAGCAGCCAAGTATTATGGCGTTAGTACATTTACTACTGGAATTTTTAGAACATGGTTTGCATTAGAAGAACCCGCTACAGCCATTTATTTATCAGCTGTTTTATTACTTATAGTTTTTATTATTATTATACTAGAACGCTATCAACGCAGAAACAAAAGTTATGCATTAACAACCAAGAGTAGCATAAAATTACCAAAAATTAAAACATCTAAAAAAAACAAAGCTTTACTTTTTATTATAGTTAGTATTCCAATTTTTGCAGGCTTTATATTACCAGTAGTACAATTAATTTACTGGTCTTTTTTAACCTTTAAAACCGTTGCTTCAGCATCATTTTTTACAATAGCATTACAAAGTTTGGGGCTATCATTATTAACCGCTTTATTAACTGTAGTATTTGCATTACTAATTCTTTATTTACCAAAATGGAATAGAATAGAAAGTCTTAAAAAGAGCTCTAGAATAGCCATATTAGGTTATGCCATACCTGGAGCTGTAATTGCGATAGGTGTAATGATACCTACGTTGGCTTTTGATAAGTGGTTGCTTAAAGCATTAAAGCAGTTGGCAAATATAGATGTCGGACTTATTATAAATGGAAGTATTTTTGTTTTATTATATGCATACATTATTAGGTTTCTTGCAGTAGCATATAACCCAATAGAAGCAAATCATTTAAAAATTGGAAATGTACTATCAGAAGCATCAAAACTATTAGGTAAGGGAAATATTAAAAGTTTTTTCAAAATAGATTTTCCCTTATTAAAATCTGGTATATTTAGCGCCTTTGTTCTCGTATTTGTAGATACTATGAAAGAATTACCATTAACTCTTATACTAAAAACATATAATATTAATACATTGGCAGTAAAAGCATACGAATATGCTAGTGACGAACTTATAATGGAAGCAGCATTACCATCATTATGCATTATAGTAACTGGTATTTTACCCGTAATTTTGTTGAACAGACTTATTTTAAACGGTGAAGATTAAAACAATAAATAAGTAAGAACATTATAAAGAGTCAGGAAATATTTTTTGTAAAGACTAATAAATATAGCCCATATAAAAGTTCTATTTAATAACGTAAAATAAAATTGGAAACCATTTTAAACATAACATCGCTTTTTAAGTCCTTTAATAAAGGGAAACTTAAAGTTATTAATGCTATTAATTTATCTGTTAAAAGAGGCGAGATTATAGCATTAGTAGGAGAGAGTGGAAGTGGTAAAACAACATTAACAAGAATTATATCTGGGTTAGAAATACAAGAAAAAGGAAGTATAGAACTAAACGGAATTACAGTTGCAAATGACTCAGTATTTATTCCACCAGAAGAAAGAAATATAGGTATGGTTTTTCAAGACTATGCTTTATTTCCTCATCTTACAGTCTTTGAAAACATAGGATATGGAGTCTCTAAAAATGAAGATAAAATAAAACGTATTCAATACGTATTAGAACTTGTAGGTTTACAGGAATTTAAAAAAAGATATCCGCACCAACTCTCTGGAGGGCAACAGCAACGTGTAGCCTTGGCACGAGCATTGGCATTAAAACCAAATCTTTTAATATTAGATGAGCCATTTAGTAATCTAGATGTGATATTAAAAATGCAGTTAAGAGATGAGATACATAGTATTTTAAAACAAACCAATACAACTACAATTTTTGTAACACATGATATGAAAGATGCTATAGCAATTGCAGATAAAATAGTTGTGTTAAAACAAGGAGAAGTTGTTCAATACGGCTCAGCAAAAAAACTATATAAAAAACCAAATAACTTTTATGTAGCATCCTTATTTAGTCCGTTACTTAAATTAAGTAGTTCAGACCTTTCTTGTTTTAATTATAATAATTATAATAACAAGCAATATGCGTTAAGATTAGAACATATTATAGTAAATAAAGAAACAAAATATATAGCACCTGTAGTACTAAAACAAAGTGTTTTTCTTGGTAAATACTATTTTAATACAGCAGTACTGGAAAATGGAACTTTAATTCATTTTCAATCCAAAACAAAATTAAAAAAAGATATTATAATAGGGTTTAAATCAAAAAACCTTTTAAATTTTGAATAATAAAACTTAAATAATTTATTTATAAGCATATTACAGTAAGCTTTAAAACTTCATTAACTTTGTTAAAAAATTAAATAGCAATGAATACTTCAATAGAACAATTATTAAATAATCAAATAAAATATGAAGCTCAAGCTTCTATGCAATACTTAGCAATGGCATCATGGTCTGATGCAAAAGGCTACAATGGTGTTTCAGATTTTTTCTATAAGCAATCTGAAGAAGAACGATTACACATGACCAAATTAGTTAAGTTTGTTAACGAACGTGGAGGAGAAGTAATAATTCCGCAATTAGATGCACCAAAATCATCATTTGAGGGGCTTAACGAGCTTTTTGAGAAATTCTTAAACAGTGAAGTTTTTGTAACAGAACAAATCAATCATATTATATATGAATGTTTACAACACAAAGACTATAATGTACATAACTTTATGCAATGGTATGTTACAGAACAACTAGAAGAGGAAGCTATGGCTAGAACACTATTAGATAAGTTAAATATAATAGGAAGCGATAAATCTGGACACTATTTGTTTGATAGAGATATAAATAACATAGCAGCTTCGCAAGATAAAGGCTAATTTATTATTGCATATATTTTAAAGATTTCTTTTTTGAAATCTTTTTTTTTGTAAATTTGTTTTTATTTAGAATAAATAAAAATAATGAGAACAAATATTATTTCAGAACCTTCTTTAATGATGCTAAATACTCCATGCATGTTTTCTTGTGGAGAAGGAAAGAAAAAAAAATGTTGCAAAAAATATAAGAAAAAAGGAAAATCTAACTGCAAACGATGCCCAAAAGTTAAATAATATAAAAAACATATTATTTTAAAACAGTCTAAATATAAACAGCTGTAAATTAGTTATTTGTATTTGTTCTAAATTTAATAATGCATAGCTTTAGTAATATTAATTAAAAAGAAAAAGTTATGTCTATAAGAATTGGAAATAGTTGCATTAATTGCGATAATTTAAGCGACAACAAAATGTGTAAAGTTCATGGAGTAAAGGTGAGTAGGAGCTATACATGTGATAGTTTTGAAATGAAAGCAGCTTTAAAAAATGATCCAAACTGTGGAACCTGTGTCCGTTATGAAAGTACTACCTGTGCTAACCCTAAAAAAGCAGCTCCAGGAATGTTATGCTCACAATGGGCGCCACAAAATGCAACAGCATAAGTAAAAAAATAAAATAGACTTAAAAGCGACTTATTTAAATGAGTCGCTTTTTTGTTTCTATCAATATATACACTCCATAAAAAATCATAATTTAATTTGTGTATTTTTATACTACATTCCTATTTAGTTGTATGCGATATATAGTCCTTTTATTGTTATTATGTTTCATTAATACCATACATGGTAAAGAGTGGAAAAGTTTAAGACATTATCAAAAAATCACAAAGAATAAAGCGCTAAGAGCTTCCGATTGGTTATGGTACGATAGAAAACATAATACTTTAATTTGGCAAAAAGCAAACACGTACAATTTGAAACATAATTTGTATCAAGAATATGTGAGTATTGTACAACGAAGAGACTTTTATCGTTGGATGCATTTTAAGTTACAAAATAAAGGACATGAAGTAGTTTGGCCAGCAATGGCTTATTTAATATCTAAAAAACTTCACTTGGTAGAAATCTTTCCATACAATGTATTCACTAAAAAAAAGATAAAAATATATGCAGTAGAAGGAAGCACAGTAGTTTTTAAAAATGCATTTAAAAAACTGTCAGAAATCAATAGTTCAAAAACTATTTTTAAAGGAGACGACGCACTTAAATGGGACAAAGCAATATTATATGAAGAACAATATAGCTGGTTAGAAAAAATATACAGTACAGTAGACCAAAAAACTTTAAAAACAATTAGTCGAATAGCTAAAGGGCAATTTCTGTATAGTTTAGTAGTACCAAAACCAATTAGATTTAAAGGAAACATTTCTATAGCAAAAGACCGTTATAATTATGGGCTTTACACACTTAGAGAATATTGTAAAATGAAAAAGATAAACTAATTTTTAATTTATAAATTATATAAAATAATTCGTTTATATAAACAAAATAAGTAATAATAAAGACGTATATTTGCTTGCAATTAATTCTAATTGCAATGACAGCACACGAAAACAAAATAGTAGGAGAAGGTTTAACTTACGACGATGTCCTATTAGTCCCAGCTTTTTCCGAAGTACTTCCTAGAGAAGTAAACATTCAAACAAAATTTACACGAAACATTACTATCAATGTACCTATTGTATCTGCAGCTATGGATACAGTTACAGAAAGTGCAATGGCAATTGCTATGGCAAGAGAAGGAGGTATAGGTGTGCTACACAAAAACATGACGATAGAGCAGCAAGCTCAAAAAGTACGTAAAGTAAAACGTGCAGAAAGCGGAATGATTATAGACCCTGTAACGTTACCACTTACAGCTAAAGTATCGGACGCAAAACAGCAAATGAAAGAGCATAGTATTGGAGGAATTCCAATAGTAGACGAAAACGGTTTACTAAAAGGAATCGTTACCAATAGAGATTTACGTTTCGAGCACCGTAACGAAAGACCTATTGTAGAGGTGATGACGAGTGAAAATCTAGTTACAGCTCCAGTAGGAACCTCTTTAAAAGATGCCGAAAAAATTCTTCAAGAAAATAAAATAGAAAAACTATTAATTGTTGAAGGTGATAAACTAGTAGGATTAATTACATTTAGAGATATAACTAAAGTAACACAAAAGCCTATAGCAAATAAAGATAATTATGGACGTTTAAGAGTTGCAGCAGCAATAGGAGTAACTGGAGACGCAGTAGAAAGAGCTTCTGCATTAGTAAAAGCAGGAGTAGACGCTATAATAATTGACACTGCACATGGGCACACTAAAGGAGTTGTAGCCGTTTTAAAAGATATAAAAAAACAATTTCCAGAATTAGAAGTAGTAGTGGGTAATATTGCAACTGCTGAAGCAGCTAAATATTTAGTTGAAGCAGGAGCAGATGCAGTAAAAGTAGGAATTGGGCCAGGATCTATATGTACAACACGTGTAGTTGCAGGAGTAGGGTTCCCTCAATTCTCAGCAGTACTAGAAGTAGCAGCAGCAATAAAAGGAAGCGGAGTACCAGTTATAGCAGATGGAGGAATTCGTTATACAGGAGATATTCCAAAAGCTATTGCAGCAGGAGCAGATTGTGTAATGTTAGGCTCACTTTTAGCAGGAACTAAAGAATCTCCAGGAGAAACTATTATATACGAAGGGCGAAAGTTTAAATCGTATAGAGGTATGGGGTCTGTAGAAGCAATGAAAAAAGGAAGTAAAGACCGTTATTTCCAAGATGTAGAGGACGATATTAAAAAACTGGTACCAGAAGGTATTGTAGGAAGAGTACCATACAAAGGAGAATTATTTGAAAGTATTCACCAATTTATAGGAGGCTTACGTGCAGGAATGGGCTACTGTGGAGCAAAAGATGTAGAAACATTAAAAGCAACAGGACGTTTTGTAAAAATAACAGCATCAGGAATAAACGAAAGTCACCCACACGATGTAACAATAACAAAAGAAGCACCTAATTATTCTAGATAGATAATTTAAAAAAGTGAAAAAAGCAGCAATTATAATTATAATTGCTGCTTTTTTTTATGTGTATGGACTCTTAAAATGTTTAAATAAGAGCTAATTTTTCTTTATTAAAAACCCAACGTTTTACAGGTTGCTCAAAATTTAAATACCCCGGAATACAAACATGTTCCTTAACAAACGAAAAACCAATACGCTCTAATGTTTTATTTGGAGCAGGATTTAAAGCATAAGGTTCGCAAAATAATTGCTGTAAATGCAAAGCTTTAAAAAATATAGGAATAGACAATTTTACTAATTGTGTACCTAGCCCTTTGTGCCTTGTTTGCTGCTCCCATAAATGTAAATGCATAAAAGCTTGTTTGTTAAATTCTATTTGGTTTACATTACAATGCCCAATTGCTTTACCATTAAGTAGCCAGATAAGTGCGAATGACTTTTTGTTTTCAATTGGCGTATCTAATTGAGAATTTAACATAGAAACTAAATCTTCCCTACTAGGAAGCTTAGACAAATCCACCCCCATTTTTATAAGGTGCTCATCACTAGATTTTAACCAATAATTAGCTAAAGCAGCTATATCTTTATGTTGTATAGGTCTAACAGATAAGTTCATCATTTATTCTAAATATAATTGACCTCTATGAGGTTTTAAAGCATCTCTAACAGGTTTCATTTCCTCATCATTAACAACCATATAAGCAATAGCATGAGCAGTATTTATGGTTTCAAAACCAGTAATATTTATAGATAATTGCTCTAAAGCAATGTATTCTTTTAAATGAATTTCGTGATGCTCAGCTATTTTTAATGCATCAGGACCACGAAAATCCCATATTAATTTTAGTTTACGCATCTAGAACAGATATGCCATTTTCGGCAAAATTTTTAAAATCAGTTAAATATTTCATGGATTGCTTTTTAAATATACTAGGCATTAATAAAGTAAGCATTCTCATTTTAAAATTTGTAGCAATAAATTCACTCTTAGAAACCCATTTGGTATGCCCATCTGCTGTTTCCGAAAAAGAGTTTTTTTGAATATTATGCATACCTGGAGCATCATAATTTAAATACATTTTATGAGGCAATTTAATATCTACAATAGTTTCAGTAAGAGACATTTTTCTTTTTCCAAACATGTAATTTAATTGCATTTTTGCTCCTGTCTTACCAGGGTTACCAGAAAGATGTTCGTAACTAGTTAACCCACGCTGCCAATGTTTCATGTTATCGTGATTGTCTAGTTTTTTTATAAAGTCATCAAGCGATACTTTAACGATTATTTCAGAAGTATACTTCATCTAATAAAATAATTTGGGGTAATTTATAAAAAAATAAAATAATCTAATTAATCGGGCGTTAAAGTAGTTTTTTTTGATGAAAAACACTGTGAAAATAAAGAAAAATGAAGAATATATTTTTAAGAATGAAAGGAATCAAATAAGAACAGAATTAACTATAATTAAAAAAACAATTTAGAACACTAAATAAACTTTAGTAACGTTAGGTAATATACTTGTATTATAGGCTAATATTGCTATTTTTGTAACCATTGCAAAAACAAAAAAAAGATTATGAAAATTAAATTTGTATTATGTTTTTTAAGTGTCGTATTTGTGCAATCTTTAACAGCACAAAGTAATAACAAACAAATTCTTTTTACTGTAGAAGACACACCTGTTTATGCGTCTGAGTTTATTAGAGTTTATAATAAAAACTTAGAACTGGTAAAAGATGAATCGCAAAAAGATGTAGACGAGTACTTAAAACTTTTCATCAATTACAAATTAAAACTTCAAGAAGCAAAAGCTTTAGGACTAGATAAAAAAGATAATTACCTAAGAGAGTTTGATAGCTATAAAAAACAACTATCTAAAAACTATTTAACAGATACTAAGGTAACCGATGCATTAGTAGAAGAAGCTTATGATAGAATGGGCTATGAAGTAGATGCTAGCCATATACTAATTAGGTTAGATGAAAATGCAACTCCAGAAGATACGCTAAAAGCATACAATCAAATTGTAAAATTAAGAGACCGTGTAATAAAGGAGGGATACAAAGCTGTGCAAAGAGATGTGCATAACGGAAAAACTATTTTCGCTGAGGATTTAGGCTATTTTTCTGCTTTTAAAATGGTTTATAATTTCGAAAACGTTGCATTCAATACAAAAGTAGGAGAGGTGTCAAAACCTTTTAGAACCCGTTTTGGATATCATGTCTTAACCGTTTTAGATAGAAGAGTATCTAGAGGTCAAGTTACCGTAGCCCACATAATGATTAAAGACGACGAGACTAAAATTAATGAAATATATAAAAGAATAGAACAAGGTGAAGCTTTCGAATCTTTGGCTAAACAGTTTTCAGAAGATAAAAGCTCAGCTAATAAGGGAGGAACATTAAAACCATTTTCAAGTGGAGAATTAAGCTCTAAAATTTTTGAAGATGTAGCTTTTAACTTAAAAGAAAAAGAAGTATCTAAACCTTTTAAAAGCGAATTTGGATGGCATGTAGTAAAATTAATTAGTAAAAAAGAAAGAGAGCCATTTAAACAAGTAAAAGGATTCTTAGAAAATAAAATAAAAAGAGATTCTAGATCAAAGCTTATTAACGATTCGCGAATAAGTAAATTAAAGTCTAAATACACAATTGAGGAAAATAAATCTGGAATAGCCTATTTTAAAAGTATTATTAATAATGCTTATTTAAGTGGAAGATGGAGCTTGCCTACAAATTTTGAAGCAGATAAACCATTACTAAAAATACAAGATAGACAATTAACAAATAACGATTTTGCCCAATTTTTATTAAAAAGTCAAAGACAACGCTCTACAGAAAAAAATGTAGATAATGTAATTAACACAGTATACAAGCGTTATTTTGATTATGAATTGTTAAGATATCAAGAAGATAACTTAGAACATGACAACGAAGATTATGCACAAATTTTAGGAGAATATAGAGATGGCTTATTATTATTCGATTTAATGGAAACCGAAATATGGAATGCAGCAACAACAGATTCTATAGCATTAAAAGAATATTACAATACGCATAAAAAAAATTACTTTTTTAAAGAGCGTATAAATGGAATTGTAGCATCATCAGCTAAAAAGGCAGATATAAAAAAGGTTGCTAAACTTTTAAAATCTGGTAAAACTATTGACGAAATTAAGAAAGCTGTAAATACAGAAGAAAAAATAAACGTAAGCTTTACAGAAGACGAAATGGAGGCCAACCATCAAGCATTACCTAAAAAGTTTAAATTTAAAAAAGGGGTATCAAAAATATATAAGCATAACGATGCCTATATAGTTGTTAAAGTTAAAGAGATATTACCAAAACAAACTAAAACTTACGACGAAACCAAAGGCAGGGTCATTAGCGATTATCAAACATTTAAAGAAGAAAATTGGGTGAAAGAATTAGCTAACAAATACAATGTTACAATTAATAAAAACACTTTAAAAACTGTAAAAGCTAACATTAAAAATTAAATAGTTATTAAAAATATACCTTACATATTATTGTTGCTACTACTAGCATCTTGTGAGTATTTTACCCCAACTACACAAGAAAATGCTGTAGCCAGAGTAAATGAACACTTTTTATACGAGGAAGACATTTTAGATGTTTTACCCGAAAATTACACAAAAGCAGACAGTACCATTATTGTAAACGATATGATTAATCGTTGGGCAACAAAACAATTATTAGTAAGTGGTGCAGAACTAAACCTTAAAGAAGACACGCAAAAAGAATTTGATAAGCTTGTTGAACAATATAAAATAGACCTTTACAGTAAAGCCTATTTAGAAGCATTAGTATATAAAAACTTAGATACTGTAGTTTCTAAAGAAGAAGCTGCTTCATATTATGAGAAAAATAAAGAAGCCTTTAAATTAAATGAAGAATTAATTACATTTAGGTATATTAATTTAGATGATAACCGATTGGATATAGAAGACATAAAAAAGAAGTTTAAGCGTTTTGAAGCAAAAGATAAAAAAGAATTAGACTCTATTTCCATTCAGTTTAAATCCTACTCATTAAACGACTCAGTATGGATTCGTTTAAATCAAGTAGTAAATAAAATACCAGTTATAAAACAGGAAAATAAAAGAGAACTGTTAAAAAAATCTAATTTTATACAACTCAAAGATTCATTAGGACTATATTTGATGCAAATTAATGATGTTCTACTAAGAAACAGTACAGCTCCTTTGGAATATGTAAAGCCTACAATAGACCAAATAGTGGTAAATAAACGTAAGTTGGAACTCATTAAAAAGTTAAAACAAGACATTACAAACGATGCCATTAAAAATAAACATTTTGAAATTTACAATTAACTTAAAACACATTATAGCGTTAAGCTTAACTTTTTTTGTAGCACAAGGATTAGTAGCACAAGAAATTATAGAAGAAACTAATGAAGTAAAAAAGCAAGACAGTGTAAAGCCGTTTACAACACAAAAAATAGATGGAGTAGCAGCAGTAGTAGGAGATTATATTGTTTTAGACTCAGACGTAGCCTTAGAATACGAAAAACTAAAATTAAGAGGCGCTAACCTAGAAAACTTTACAGAATGTCAATTGTTTGGAAAACTTTTAGAAGATAAATTATATGCACACCAAGCAATTCAAGATAGTATTGTAATAAGTGAGGCAGAAATAAGAAGTTTTGTTAATCAGCAAATAGAAGAGTTTAAAATTAGACTAGACGGATCGTTAGACGAAGTATTAAAACTATACAGAAAAGAAGACGAGAAAAGTTTAAGAGAGGAGATGATAGAAATTAACAGAACTCAAAAACTTGTTGCAGAAATGCAGAAAAAAATAGTTGATGAAATAGAAGTAACACCAGAAGAAGTACGCTTATTTTTTAATAGAATACCAAAAGAAGAGCGTCCAGTATTTGGAACAGAATTAAAAGTTTCACAAATTGTAATAGAACCTAAAGTAACATTAGAAGAAAAACAAAAAGTAATAGACCAATTAAAAGGATTTAAAACAGATATAGAAGAAAATGGAGCAAACTTCCGTTCTAAAGCAGTATTATACTCACAAGATCCAGGATCTAAAAGAACAGGAGGGTTTTATACCTTAAATAGAGCACGCCCAAGAATGGTAAAAGAGTTTAGAGAAGTTGCCTTTTCTTTACAAGAAGGAGAAATATCAGAGCCCTTTAAAACAGAATTTGGATACCACATTATATATTTAGAAAAAATTAGAGGACAAGAATACGATATACGCCACATATTAAGAATACCTGAAGTATCTTCTAAATCCATACAAGAAGCAAAGGAGAGATTAGAAAACGTTAGAAAAAATATACTAGAAGGTAACATTACTTTTGAAGAAGCAGCAAGAGAATCTAGTGATGAAGTAAAAACAAAGTTTCAAGGCGGAAAACTAATTAACCCAGCAACACAAGATTATAATTTTGAATTAACTAAAATGGATCCAGAACTATATGCACAAATACAAAACTTAAAAGATGGAGAGATTTCTAGAGTTATACAAGACCAAGACAGAACAGGAAACTCTAAATTTAAAATTTTAAGCATTACAGATAGAGTAGACGAACATGAAGCAGACTATTCTAGAGACTATTTAAAAATAAAAGAATTAGCATTAAACGAGAAAAGAATAAAAGCTATAGATAAATGGCAAGATGAAACTATAGAAAACACTTACATAAAAGTAAGTGGAGATTATAGAAAATGCGATTTTAATAGTAATTGGTTAAAAAAATAATCATAAAAAAGAATGTCAGACGTAACAGCAGTAAATCAATTAGTAAAAAAATATAACGATTTAAAACAAGAAATAGCCAAAGTAATAGTTGGGCAAGACGATGTTGTAAATCAAATATTAATCTCCATTTTTTCAGGAGGGCACGCATTACTAATAGGAGTACCAGGTTTGGCAAAAACGCTAATGGTTAATACCATTGCACAAGCATTAGGTTTAAATTTTAAAAGAATACAATTTACACCAGATTTAATGCCTAGCGATATATTAGGAAGTGAGATACTAGATGAAAGCAGAAATTTTAAGTTTATAAAAGGGCCTATTTTTTCTAATATTATTTTAGCAGACGAAATAAATAGAACACCGCCTAAAACACAAGCAGCATTATTAGAAGCTATGCAAGAACGTGCAGTTACTGTTGCAGGGCACCATTATAAGTTGGATTTACCATACTTTGTATTAGCAACGCAAAACCCAATAGAGCAAGAAGGAACATACCCACTCCCAGAAGCACAGTTAGACCGTTTTATGTTTGCAATACATTTAAATTATCCATCATTTAAAGAAGAAGTAGAAGTCGTTAAAGCAACTACAAGTAATGCTAAGCCAAAAGTAAATGCATTATTTACAGCTAAAGAAATTATTGATTTTCAAGACTTAATACGTCGTATTCCTGTAGCAGATAATGTTATTGAGTACGCAGTAACTATGGTAGGTAAAACAAGACCAAATAGTGATGCAGCTTCAGACCTAGTAAAAAACTATATAGATTGGGGTGCAGGACCTAGAGCCTCACAAAACCTAATATTAGCAGCAAAAACACATGCAGCAATACATGGTAAATTCTCACCAGATATAGAAAACGTACAAGCAGTAGCTACAAGTATACTTCGCCATAGAATGATAAAAAATTACAAAGCAGAGGCAGAAGGCATTACAGAAGAAGAAATTATTAAATCACTGTTCTAACAAACAATACATACTATAATATATTAAAATAAACATCAAAGCTTTTAAATTAAAGTTTTGATGTTTTTTTATACAAACTTATTTTAACTTTTTGTTTTTAACCGAAAATGAGATAAAATTTGTTCAGATTGGGCATAATTACTAGTAAAAAAAGCAATGAAATTTTAGCCATTTTTTAAGAAATAGAAGTCAAGATGAGCTCTAAAATAACATTCAAAAAATCAAGCTAATCCTCATTAAATTAAGACTAAGTTTTTCAATAAAGCGCCTAGTATTGTTATTTTTTATAAATAATAAAACATTTCCACTTGTTAATTTAATATTTTTTTAATTGTAATTTTGTCGTATTAGTAAAATTAAGTTGTTAAAAAGGTGTTTTATTGATTAATTCTCAAACATTTCTCAATTTCCTTATATATTTTTTAAATTCTATAGAATTTTGTAAATTTGCAAGACTTTAAAAAAATAAAAACAACCTTAAATTTTTACTATATGGCATTCGATATCGATATGATAAAAAAGGTTTACAGCCAAATGGCAGAGCGTGTTGATGCAGCACGTGACGTTGTAGGTAAACCATTAACACTTTCAGAAAAAATATTATATAATCACTTATGGGACGGAAAACCGACTAAAGCTTTCGAGAGAGGAAAAGATTATGTAGATTTTGCACCAGATCGTATCGCATGTCAAGATGCAACAGCACAAATGGCTTTATTGCAATTTATGCAAGCAGGAAAAAGCAAAGTAGCTGTGCCAACAACTGTACATTGTGATCACTTAATACAAGCTAAAGATGGAGCTGCAACAGATTTAAAAAACGCTAACGATATTAGTAGCGAAGTTTTTAATTTCTTAGAATCAGTATCTAATAAATATGGTATTGGATTCTGGAAGCCAGGTGCAGGGGTTATTCACCAAGTAGTATTAGAAAATTATGCATTCCCAGGAGGAATGATGATTGGTACAGATTCTCACACAGTAAACGCTGGTGGATTAGGAATGGTAGCAATTGGAGTTGGAGGAGCAGATGCAGTAGATGTAATGGCTGGTATGGCTTGGGAATTAAAGTTTCCAAAACTAATAGGTGTTAAATTAACAGGTAAATTATCTGGATGGACAGCACCAAAAGATGTTATATTAAAAGTAGCAGAAATTTTAACTGTAAAAGGAGGTACAGGTGCTATTGTAGAATATTTTGGCCCTGGAGCGACATCCATGTCTTGTACAGGAAAAGGTACTATCTGTAACATGGGAGCAGAAATAGGAGCAACCACATCTACATTTGGATACGATGAGTCTATGGAGCGCTATTTACGTGCAACAGAAAGAGCAGACGTTGCTGATGCAGCAAATCAAGTAAAAGATTATTTAACAGCAGATCCAGAAGTATACGCAAATCCAGAACAATATTTTGATCAAGTTATAGAAATAAACTTATCAGAATTAGGGCCATTATTAAACGGTCCTTTCACACCAGATTTATCTACAGAAGTAGGAAGCTCAATGACTGAAAAAGCAACAGCTAACGATTGGCCTCTACAAGTAGAGTGGGGATTAATTGGATCTTGTACAAACTCATCTTACGAAGATTTATCTAGAGCATCATCTATAGCACAACAAGCCATAGATAAAGGTTTAAAAATGAAAGCAGAATTAGGAATTAATCCAGGTTCTGAAAAAGTAAGATATACAGCAGATAGAGACGGAATCCTAGGAATATTCGAAAAACTTGACGCCAAAATATTTACTAATGCATGTGGACCATGTATTGGTCAATGGGCTAGATATAGTGATCCTAAAAATGCACCAAAAAATAGTATAGTACACTCTTTTAATAGAAACTTTGCTAAACGTGCAGATGGAAACCCTAATACACATGCCTTTGTTGCATCACCAGAATTAACAGCAGCAATAGCAGTAGCAGGACGTTTAGATTTTAACCCGTTAACAGATAAATTAATTAATGAAAACGGAGAAGAAGTAATGTTCGATGAGCCAACAGGATGGGAGTTACCACCAAAAGGCTTTGAAGTAAAAGATAATGGATACTTAGAACCAGTTGCAGATGGTAGTGGTGTTGAAGTTGTTGTGAGTCCAACATCAGAAAGATTACAATTATTAACACCTTTTGAACCAATAGGTAATACTATAGAAGGAGCTAAACTATTAATAAAAGCTTTCGGTAAATGTACTACAGATCATATTTCTATGGCTGGACCATGGTTACGTTTTAGAGGACATTTAGATAATATTTCTAATAACTGTTTAATAGGAGCTGTAAATGCTTTTGGTAAAAAAACAAACTTTGTTAAAAACCAATTAACAGGAGATTATGGAGGTGTACCAGATACAGCTAGAGCATATAAAGCAGCCGGAGTAAAAACAGTAGTAGTAGGAGACCATAACTATGGAGAAGGATCTTCTAGAGAGCATGCAGCAATGGAGCCAAGACACCTTGGTGTAGCTGCTGTAATTGTAAAATCTTTTGCTAGAATTCACGAAACAAACCTTAAAAAACAAGGGATGTTAGGATTAACTTTTGCTAATGAAAATGATTACGATTTAATTCAAGAAGACGATACATTTAACTTTGTAGATTTACATGAGTTTGCACCAGCAAAACAATTAACATTAGAAGTTGTTCATGCAGATGGAAGTAAAGACACTATTATGTTAAATCATACATATAACGATTCTCAAATAGAATGGTATAATGAAGGTTCAGCATTAAACTTAATTAAAAAAGAGAATGCTTAAAAAAAGCTTCTAATCATATAAAAAAACTCCTAATTATTAATTAGGAGTTTTTTTATGCCCAATAATAAGTAAGAAAACATTTAGTATTACGACTACGATAACACTAATAAAAACACAAACACCTTTAAAAAATGAATACACTCTGGTTTTTTGAGGATACTAATCTTTTTAAAATTTTATGTCCTCACAAATTCAAGGCTTATAAAAAAGATCATGAATTTGATGGTTACAAAAAGAAAGATTACATCTATTTTGAAGAAGACTCATCTAATAAAATATTTTTAATAGAAAGAGGAAAAGTGAAGATTGGATATTATAGTGAAAATGGAGACGAAGTTGTAAAAGCTATTTTATCTAAAGGACAGCTCTTTGGTGAAAAAGCTATTCTTGGGGAAGCTAAACGTGATGAGTTTGCGCAGTCCTTAGACAATACAACTTCTATATGTCCAATAGGAGTAGATACAATGCACAACTTAATGAGAGATAATCAAACCTTTAGTTTTAAAGTTTATAAGTTTATAGGTTTTAAATTTAAAAAACTAGAAAGACGATTACAGCTTTTAATGTTTAAAGACACTAAAACAAGGTTAATAGAATTTTTAGATGAGTTATGTAGTGAGTATGGATACAATTGTGAAGAAACAGGAGATCATGTTGTACACCATCCTTACACACAAAGTGATATCGCTTCTTTAATAGGCACTTCTAGACCGACTTTAAATATTCTTTTAAACGAATTAAAAGAAGAAAATTACCTGGATTTTAATAGAAAAGAAATAAGAATATTAAAAAAAACGGCTTAGTGTTAGGTAGCTAACATTTTAATAAAAGCCATTACTATAATTTTGTTCGTATATAATCATGAACATAAAAACTATAAAAATGATAAGAAAAATGATTTTAGGAGCCTTGGCATTAGGTATTTTTGCTAGCTCTTGTAGTAATGACGACGATAACTCGTCACCAACACCACAACCAACAACATCTCCATTAACATTAAATTTAAATGGTCTTGATGCATTAGGAGATGATTTTGTTTACGAAGGATGGATTATTGTAGATGGAAGTCCTGTATCTACAGGTAGATTTACATCTGTTGGATTTCCTCAAGCGTTTCAAGTTAATACTACAGACTTAAATGCTGCAACAAAATTTGTACTAACAATAGAACCAGCAGTAGACCCAGATCCATTACCAGCAGATACTAAAATATTAGCAGGAGACTTTTCTGGAAATGCGGCAAATGTTTGGGTCGCTCCAGTAACTACAGATGCCAATGACTTTACATCTTCATGGGGACGATTCTTTTTAAGAACACCAACAGATGAAGCAATGGGATCTGGAAATAATATGAATGACGAATATGGTATATGGTTTGGAACACCAGGAACTATGCCTCCAGGAGCTGGTTTAGGTTTACCAACATTAGCCGCAGGATGGAAATATGAAGGATGGGTAGTAGTAGATGGTGTAGGACCAGTATCCACAGGAACATTTACAGGGTTTACAGAAGTTGATGATTCTAACGATTTTAGTGGAACAGAAAATAATGCAGGACCACCAATTCCAGGAGAGGACTTTTTATTAAATGCTCCAGATGGATTTACGTTTCCTTTAGATGTTAGAGGGCGTACAGCAGTAATCTCTATAGAGCCATATCCAGACAATTCTCCAGCACCTTTTACAATGAAACCTTTAGCAGGAATGGCTGGTAATGATACAGCACCTACAACATACGATTTAACATTAGATACAAGTTCTTTACCAACAGGAACAGTTTCTAGATAATAGTTTTGTTTTTTATTAGATTTGAAGCGTCTTTTTATATTATATAAATTGGCGCTTCATTAGTTTATTAATATAGTTAAGTAATAGTATAGATATCATGAAAAATAAAAAAATAAACTTAAAAAATATATTATTTTTAGTTTTTATAGTATTACTTATAATACCACAAACAAGGAAAACAATACAAGTAGTAGTACATAAAGGTTTCGCACAATTTAGCCCTAGTATTAAAAGTATAGATGATATTGAAGCTTTAAGTAGTTACAATTGGAAGTTACAAGATACAAAAGGTAATATTCTTAATTTTGAAGACACAAAGCATCGCGTAATAATGGTAAATTTCTGGGCAACATGGTGTCCTCCGTGTATAGCAGAAATGCCTTCTATGGAAGCCTTATATAATGACTACAAAGAAAAAATAGAGTTTGTTTTTGTATCTAATGAAGATAAAGAAACTATTTACAAGTTTTTAGTAAATAAGGGCTATTCGTTTCCAGTGTACTCACCTATAAGTAAGGCTCCCGAGACATTTAATGTAAGGAGTATACCAAGAACATTTTTAATAGATAGAAACGGAAATATTATTATAGATAAATCTGGAGCAGCCAATTGGAATAGTGAAACGGTTAGAACTACAATAGATGAACTCATAAAACTATAGCGTTTTAAAAAAAGCTTTAATAAAAGCAAAAGAAAATAACGAATACATTATTTTCAACTCTTCCCATATAGAAGATTCTTCGTCTAGAAAACGAAATATGGTATTAGTAGAGTTTTTAGAATAGAAATGCTCAAAGAGCCATTCCCCTTTTTTATTCTCATCTAATAATACTTTTAAAAATACTTTGTCGTAAAATTTAAATCGTCTATTAAAAAGCCCAAATGTAGTGGGTTTATCATGTTTTAAATTTTTTATAATTTGAGACACTTTTTTTTCGGTGTGTTTAAACGAATAACCTGTAGAGCCTTTTACCCAACCACCTCCAGTACCAATTTTAGTTAATTTATTTGTCGAGTATTTATTAAAAGGGAAATTTGTCATAGGAATACTTCCTTTTTCAATTTCTAAAATGTTATAACTGTTAACGTTCAAAATATCAGAAATATAGCGTTTTAAAAAAGTGTTATAAATCTCATCTTCTACCATATTTAAAGTAAAGTAAGTGAACTCTACTAAAGCTTTATTTTTAGAGAAAGGAAGTACATACATAAAGGTGGTTTGTTCTCCATCTTTTAGTCTATAATCCATCATAGTAAAAGTATTAAGGCTATTAAATGTATTAGTAGGAGTCTCTATAACCCAACCTTTAAAATGTTGTATAATATTTATGTACTCTTTTTTTTCTGAAAAAAAGGAATGCTCTATTCTGCTATCGAAAACGTGGTTTGCTTTATAAGTATTAGAAGAGGTGGTAACTGTTATAAAGCTCGATTCTTCTTTTGTTAAAAGTACATTATCTATTATAAAATGGATATTATCTTTTTTTTTAAGTTTGGTCTTTACATCGTTATAAAAATCTATAGAGCGTATCATTTTATAACGATAAGGTGCTAGCTTTAGTTGGTGTTTATTTTTTGTGGTGTAAACATCGGCGTTACCCCAAGAGTTATGTACTAATTTGTCCCATTTACCATTACCTTTCTCCCAATAACACCATGTTTTGTCATTAGTTGTTTTATCGTTTTTATCTATTAAAGCGATCTGTTTGTCTTTAAAATATAGATCTTCGGTAAGTGCTAATGCTAATTGAAGTCCAGCTAAACCATTACCAATTATAATGTAATCGAAAAGCATGCTTCTATTATCCATTATTTATAAAGAAGTTATTTTAACGTTTAAAATACTTAAAAGGAACAAAAAGCATCCCAAAACACTCCCCACCATTTTTTCCTAAATGCTTGTGATGCATTTTGTGAGCGCGTCTTAAACCTTTAGCGTATCTATTATTTGCATTACGCAAAAACTTAAAACGCTGATGAATAAAAATGTCATGTACAATAAAGTACGCTGCTCCGTATGCCATAATGCCTAAACCAATGGGTAAGCAATACCATATACCTTCGTAGTTCCATAAATAAAAACAAACCATGCTCACTATTGCGTAAAAAATAAAAAAAGTATCGTTACGCTCAAACCAACTATCATGATCTTTATGGTGGTGGTCTTTGTGCAGCGACCATAAAAAACCATGCATAATGTATTTATGAGTAAACCATGCATTAAATTCCATGATAAAGAATGTGCCTAAAAAAAATAAAATCCAGTATACTGTTTGCATTACATTAAATTAAGTTGATATTTTACATAACCTCTCGTTAAAAGCTCTACTTTTTTGTAGTTAGGAACTCGTATTCGAGCATTTTTTATTTCTAAGGCTGGTGTGCGTTTTAGTTTTTTAAGTAACTGTTTGTAATATCTATAAGCCATAAATACACCAAACTTTGCCTCTATAGGTAATAGCTTAATACCTTTTAAGCCTTCCGCAAAATCTTTTTCTATATCGTTTATAATATCTTGCTTAGAGGATTCTGTTAAGTTATTTAAATCGGTATTTGGAAAATAGGTACGCTCTAATTCATCGTAATCTGCTTTTAAATCTCTTAAAAAGTTTACTTTTTGAAATGCAGAACCTAAAGACATTGCTGTAGATTTTAAAGCACTGTATTTATCGTTGTCACCTTTTACAAAAACCTTTAAACACATAAGCCCTACTACATCTGCCGAGCCATATATATAATCTTTATACTCTTTTTCGGTTAAATAAGTGCTTTTGTGTAAATCTAAACGCATACTTTTCATAAATGAATCTACCATGTGTTTTTCTATATTATGTTTATGGTAGGTATGCTGAAAAGCATTTAAAATAGGATTAAGGCTAATTTTATCTTTTAACGCTTTTTCTAGATCTAACTCGAAATTTTTAAATAAGTCTTCTTTGTTGTAATCATGAAAACTATCTACAATTTCATCTGCAAAACGAACAAAACCATAAATATTATAAATGTCTTGACGTATACAATTAGACAACATTTTTGTAGCCATAGAAAAAGAGGTACTGTAGGACTGAGTTACTATTTTACTACAATTGTAGGATACGGAATCAAATAAAGTCTTCATTAGTTTTCGTTTTGGTTTTTTATTAATTCTGCTACTATTTTTCCTGATATTAATGAAGGAGGAACTCCAGGTCCAGGAACGGTTAATTGTCCAGTGAAATATAAATCTTTCACTTTTCCACTTTTTAATTTAGGCCTTAAAAATGCTGTTTGTAATAACGTATTAGCCATGCCATAGGCGTTTCCTTTGTACGAGTTATAATCTTTTATAAAATCGTTAATACAAAAAGACTCTTTAAAGATAATGGATTTTCTAACATCTTGAGACGTTAACTTTTCAAATCGAGCTATTATTTTTTCAAAATAACGAGCTCTTAATGCCTCATTGTCTTCTATTCCTGGAGCTAATGGAATTAAAAAAATTCCGGCTTCTTTTCCTTCTGGCGCAGAACTTTTATCTGTTATACTAGGAAAACTTGCATAAAATAATGGATTATCAGGCCATTTTGGAGTATCGTAAATGTCTTTTGCGTGGCTATCGAAATCTACATCAAAAAACAGCGTATGATGGTTTACATTTTTTAATTTTTTATCAAACCCTACATAAAATAGAAGAGAGGATGGGGCAAATACTTTTTTAGACCAATACGACTCTGAATATTGTCTGTATTTTTTATCAATTAAGGTTTCGGTATGGTGGTAGTCTGCACCACTTAAAATAGTATCGAAATTAAGAGCGTTATGGTTAACTTTAATACCAGTAGCTTTTCCATTAGAGTCTATATTTATTTTTTCTACTGGAGAATTGGTTTTAATGATAACTCCTAATGATTTAGCAAGTGCTTCCATAGCTAGAATAACTTGATACATTCCTTTTTTGGGGTGAAAGGTGCCTATACCAAAATCGGCATAGTTCATAAAACTATAAAAGGATGGAGTATTGCTAGGTTTAGCTCCTAAAAATAATACTGGAAATTCTAAAATTTGGGCTAACCTATTATTTTTAAATTCTTTTCTTACATCTTTTTTAATAGTACTAAAAAATTGCCCTATTTTTTTTATAGTAACTGGGGTTACTAATTCTAAAGGAGAAACTCCAGGTCTATATACTAAATCTTTTATAGCTACATTGTAATTGTCTTGTGCATTATCTATAAACTTTTTTAGCTTTTTAGAGCTTCCTTGTTCTTCTGCTTCAAATGCAGCATAAATTTTTTCTAGAGTATCTTCAATAGTTATATAATCGTTTTTTCCAAAGTAAACACTGTAAGCTGGATTTAGCTTTTCTAGAGTATAATAGTCATTTGGTGTTTTATTAAAATCAGCAAAAAAACGTTCAAAAACATCTGGCATCCAATACCAAGTTGGGCCAATATCGAAGGTAAATCCTTCTTTTTTTAATTGTCTAGCTCTACCTCCAATAGTTTCATTTTTTTCAAAAATGGTAACTTTATATCCGTACTTAGCCAAATAACAAGAAGCAGCTAATGCCGAAAACCCCGAACCTATAATTGCAATAGTTTTATTCATAATTTATGCCTAACCAACTTGTTGTTTATAGTTATTTAAACTTTCTAGTATTTCTTTTGTTGAGTTGAATACAGATATTTTATTATTTAATGTGTGTAAATCTATATGTTGTGTCTGTCTACCAGATATTAGTAACAGGTTATTGGCCTGTTTTAAAATTTTAGTAGAGAGTTCGTTTAAGTACTTATTTATAATTTCTTTTTCTGGTTTAATTGTAAAGGAAGAAATAAATACAATCTCATCGTAAAGTTCTGTAAGGTATTCTAAGCTATCTATAGGTACACTTTGCCCTAGGTAAATACTTTTATAGCCTCTTAATGTTAATTCGTAATTTATATATAATAGTCCTAACTCATGAATTTCGTTATCTGGCAAGAAGAGTACAAATGTTTTAGTATTTTCACTTTTATTACTATTGTCAATAGCTCTATCTGTATAAATTAAAACTTTCTGTTTAATGAGTTCGAAAATAAAATGTTCATGAGCAGGTGTTATAGTATCTGTTTGCCATAACAGACCTATTTGGTTTAAAAGTGGTACAAAAACATTATGAAATATGTCTGTTAAATTTTGATCTTTGGCTAGTTCTTTAAATGTATTATAGAATAACGTTTGATCAAAATTTAGCATTGCAATTTTAAATAAATCAACGTAGTGATTTTCTGGATCATTGTCTTTTGCAATTTGTTTTACCAAATCTGGAATTTCATCTGGTCTTAATTGTGCTATTTTTGAAACCTTGAAACCATTTCTATTAAGAAAAGTAATATTTAAAAGCTTTTGTAAGCTAGATAAACTATAATATCTAATATTAGTTTCCGTTCTATTAGGTTGAAAAAGATTGTAGCGCTTCTCCCATATTCTTATAGTATGAGCCTTAATCCCAGAAAGATTCTCTAAATCTTTAATGCTGAATTTTGTTTTAATATTGTTCATTATTTAGCTAAAATAGTTAAACAAATTTTAAAAAAATAATTTAAAAAGTAAATTTTACAAATCATTAACATATTTAACAATATTAAAATTGTAGATAATATAATGCTTCAAATTTTTAAATTAGCTTATTAAATCTAATTATTCAGGTTTGGAGACAAATAAACAACTTCTTTTTTTCTTTAGCTTACTAGGTGCGTTTAATGGCGTTTTGCTTTCAATCTATTTTATATTCCTTTCTAAAACTAAAAAAGTATATAATATTTTTTTAGGATTATTGTTGCTAGTTATAAGTATAAGAATTGGTAAATCTGTTTTCTTTTATTTTAATAAGGATTTGTCTAATATTTATATTCATATAGGTATAATGGCTTGTGTGTTAATTGGTCCACTACTATATTTATTTGTAAGAAGTGCGATTATAAATAATAGAACTGTAAAAAAATATGATGTACTGCATGTAATTCCATTACTTATTGTAATAATAATAGCAATACAATATCCTTATTGGGAACATAGAAAGCTATGGGGCAATTTAATAAACCTAATTTATTGGCAATGGTTTGTTTACATTATTGTTGCTGCTTTTAACTTAATGCCTGTTTTTAAGGGGCTGAATAAAAAGTTTAAAACACAAGATAATATTAGTAATGTTTGGTTGCTAAGCGTATTTATTGGTGTTTCAATTATTTGGTTGGCCTATAAAACGTCTCGTTATACATCATATATTGTTGGAGCAGTATCATTTTCATTTGTATTTTATATTTCTGGCTTACTATTATTTAAAATTTCGAAAAAGAAAAAAGAAGTCGTTGAGATTAAAAAAAGTACAAAACAAACTATAGATGGTAAAATTATTAAAGCTATAGAAGATAAACTAGAGCATTTATTAAGTGATGATAAAGTTTATAAAAACCCTAATTTAAAAATGCCAGATTTAGCATTTAAATTAAATGTTTCGCCTCATGTTTTTTCTCAATATTTAAATGAGGTTTTAGATAAAAACTTTTCTCAATTTATTAATGAATATAGAGTTAAAGAAGCAGAGCAACTTTTAAAATCGTCTAATAACTATACAGTAGAAGCTATAGCTTACGACAGTGGTTTTAACTCTATATCTGCTTTTTATACAGCCTTTAAAAATGTTAATAAAGTAACTCCTGCTGCCTTTAAAAAAATGTAATTTAATTATAATTAAAGAGTTATGTTTTGTTTTTTATTCTGATTTATAAATTAGGAGACGCTATTTATAGATTACTAAAGCTTTTACAGGTATAAAATATAGCTTTGATGAAAACTAAATTTATGAGAGCAATAATTACAGCATTAGTATTCATTTTCACTTTTAATAGTTATAGTCAAACCGATACAGAAAAAGTTAAATCTGTTTTAATGGATTATATTGAGGGTACTGCAAATGGGCAAATTAGTAGAATAAAAAGAGCATTTAATAAAGATGCTAATTTATACTCTATTGTAGATGATAGTTTAAGAGCATTGCCTTCTAAAAAGTATATTGGTTTTTTTAAAGAAGGTAAAAAAAATGGACGCTTAGGGCACATAGAGTCTATAGATATAAAAAATGATGCAGCTGTTGGTATTGTTAAAATTGATATGCCAGGGCGTAAAAGACGTTATACAGATTATATGCTATTACTTAAAACAGATGGAGAGTGGAAGATTATTCATAAATCTTACACATGGGAACCGTATGAGAGAAAAGGAAAAGTTTTATTTGTAGTGTCTAATGTTTCTTCTTACGGCAGTAATAATAAGCGTACAGGAACGCATTATGAAGAATTAGTACAACCTTATGATGCGCTTCAAAAAGCAGGTTACGAAGTAGACTTTGTTAGTCCAAAAGGTGGAGAAATACCAGTGGCATACATTAATCTTCAAGACAAATTACAACTACATTATTTTTACGACTCTGCACTTCAATATAAATTAAAAAATACTTTAAAACCGTCTCAAGTAGATTCAAAGTTGTACCAAGCTGTATATTATTGTGGTGGATCTGCAGCAGTATTCGACGTGCCTAATAGCAAAGGAATACAAAAGATAACACAACAAATATACGAAGATCACAATGGTATTGTTAGCTCTATATGTCATGGTGCAGCGGGCTTAGTAAATGTAAAATTAAATAGTGGAGCCTTTTTAGTAAATGGTAAGCGTGTTAACTCTTTTACTAATGAAGAAGAAGGTAATGGCGAGCATCTCCCGTTTTTAATAGAAACTAAATTGAAAGAGAGAGGTGCAGTATTTAAATTTTCAGGAAAATGGGAATCTCATGTAGAGGTTGATGGTAATTTAATAACTGGGCAAAATCCTAATTCTCTAGAAGTATTTTCTAAGGCGTTAATTAACCGATTAAATACTATACATTAATGAGAGTTATTTTTTATATCTCAATAACCTTAATGCATTTATAACCACTAATAATGTAGACCCTTCATGAATAGCTACTGCAACGCCTATGCTTGCCCAGCCCATAATTGTCGTTGGTATTAAGAAGGCAACAACCCCTAAGCTTATCCAAAGGTTTTGTTTAATTATAAGTTTAGATTGCCTACTCAAACCAATAACAAAGGGTAGGTTTTCTATTTTATCAGATAATAAGGCAACATCTGCGGTTTCTAAAGCAACATCGCTACCAGCTGCACCCATGGCAATGCCAACAGTACTATTTGCCATAGCAGGAGCATCGTTAACACCATCTCCCACCATGGCTATTTTAGAATATTTTTGCTTTAATTCTTGTATGGCAGCAACTTTATCTTCTGGTAATAAGTTTCCTCTTGCTTCTGTTAAACCAATTGCCTTAGCTATTGAGTTGCCTACATTTTGATGATCTCCAGTAAGCATAATCATTTTTAGTATACCAATGTCTTTTAATTTTTTTAAAGTGCTTTTTGCTTTAGCTCTAGGGGTATCCATTACACTTAACATACCAATAAGCTCATTTTTATAAGCTACTAACATGACTGTATGTCCTTTTTGAAGCAAGTTTAATAGTTGTACATTAACTTCATTAGAGATGTTAACTCCATAATCTTGCATTAGTTTTGCGTTTCCAATAAACACACTATTACCCTTATATATTGCTTGTATGCCTTTTCCTTGAGTAGCCTTAATATTAGAAGCTGCATTTTTAGTTTCAACATTAAATTGGTTTTTAATGTCTTTAGTAATGGCTTTTGCTAAAGGATGATTGCTTAAACTTTCTACATCTAATACTAAACTTAAAAAATCATTGTTATTAAAATTATTTAAGGAAATTGCATGAGTTAATTTAGGTTTTCCTTCTGTAAGTGTTCCTGTTTTATCAAAAGCAATGGTTGTTAAACTTCCTAAATTTTCTAAAGCTCTCCCTCCTTTAATAAGTACTCCACTTTTAGCAGCTCTAGCAATACCACTTAATACAGCACTTGGTGTAGAAATAGCTAAAGCGCAAGGGCTAGAAGCTACCAAAACACTAATAGCTCTATATAAACTATCATTAAAACTTTCGTCAATAATTAAATAAGCAAAGCATAATAGTATAACTAAAACGATAACGAAAGGAACAAACCACTTTTCAAACTTTTTGGTTTGAAGTTGTGTAGGTGATTTTTTAGTTTCTACCTCGCTTACCATTTTTACTAATCTAGATATAGTACTGTCTTGGTTTAGTTTTAGTACTTTAACTTCAATGACATTGTCTCCATTAATTGTTCCTGTAAAAACGATGTTTTTCTTATTAATATTATCAAAATCAAGGGGCTCCAATACATCTGTAATTGCCGTTTTATCCACAGGTATACTTTCTCCTGTAATTGAGGCTTGATTAATAGTGCTACTTCCTTTAATGATAACACCATCTGCAGAGATTTTAGTATTTGGTTTTACAACGATAATATCATTAATTTTTAGAGATTCAACACTAACCTCAACAATACTGTCTCCTTTTTTTACTAGCGCAGTTTTTGGAGATAGCTGCCCTAATGCTTCTATAGATTTTTTTGCTTTATTCATAGCGTAGTTTTCTAAAGCATGACCAGTACTAAATAAAAACAATAACAAAGCACCTTCTTCCCAACTACCAATGTAAGCAGCTCCTATAGCAGCCACTATCATTAAAAAATCGATTTCAAATTCGTTTTTTCTAATTTTTTCAATGGCTTCAATAGTTGTAAAGTAACCTCCAAAAAAATAGGCAGAAATAAAATTTATTAAAGCGACCCATTCTGGTAAACTAGTAAATTTGTCTATTAATAAGCCAGTAAAAAAGAAGATACCACTTAAAATAGCAAAATAAAGCTCGGTTTTTTCTCCAAATATGCCAACATGTTCATGATTATGTGTATCGTTTTCTGAGTGTTTATGTTTCATTTTTGTATTAATGATTTTACACAAAATTATATGGAATATGTATGCATTGTATGTGCATTTATTCGTTACATTTATCGCAAACACCTTTTATTAGCATATTTATATTTTCTGGTATAAATTTGCTAGGAAGATTTATTTGTGGAATTTGATGCTCTGTTAAACAAACAGTTTCTTTACATTTAGTACAGTGGAAGTGTAAATGTAAATCGTTGTGTTTTTTTGAGTTGTGCTCGTGTTTACATAATGCATATTTAGGAATTCCTGTTCCATCATCTATTTTATGTACAATGCCTTTATCTTCAAATGTTTTTAAGGTTCTGTACAACGTTGTTCTGTCAGATTTGTCGAAATGATTTTCTACAATAGTTAAACTTACTGCAGTATGTTGTGAAGAGATATACTCATAAACCAACATACGCATGGCGGTTGGCCTTATATTATAATCTTGTAATTGTTTTTCTATGGTTTTCATAAGCTGTTAATGTGAGTGCTCTGCTTCACTTTTTTTCATTTCTGCCATTAAATAATAGGCGCCACTTTGTGCTATTAATGGATTGTTTTTTTGAAGTGTATCTTTAAAATTAAAAGCTACATATCCATTATTTATGGACTTTATTATTATTTCTTTAGGTGTAAAGCCCCATGTGTTCTCCGTTTCTTTTTCTGCTATAAATGTATAGTAAGTTTCATCTTCCTGAAATACAGCATCTTCGGGTAAGGCTTGTTCTAAAAGACTATCGGTAATAATTCTAGCATTAACATACATACCCGGAATTAAGTTTTTATCTTTATTTTCTATCTCTGCATGTACATGTAAGGCTTTGGGACCTTCTTCAAACGATTTTCCAACAGAGTATATTTTAGCTGTCATTTCTTTACTTCCTAAAGCCTCTATATTTATTTTAACTAATTGGCCATTTTTAACTTTACTAATGTCTTTTTCAAATACCATTAAATCTGCATGAATGTGCTCCGTATTTACAACTTCAAAAAGAGGCGTTTGCGGCTGCACAAATTGACCAGATTTTATTTTTACCTTTTCTATAAAACCATCTATAGGGCTTTTTATTGGTGCCGTTTGAACGATTTTACCATTTTTTACATTTTTAGGAGATAACCCTAATAAGCGTAACTGACTCTCGTAACCTTTGGTTAAACCTTTAGTGCTTGAAAATTTAGATTTTGCTTGTTGGTAGTCTCTTCCAGAACCTACCTGAGCATCATATAGTTTTTTTTGTCTATTGTAATCTTGTACTAAAAATTGCAAAGTATTATATGCTTGTAAATAGTCTGTTTGTAAACTTATAATATCTGGATGGCTTACATAAGCTAAAATTTGCCCTTTTTTTACTTTATCTCCCTCAACAACTTTAATGTTGTTAATGTTAGCGCCTAATGTAGTTGTAACAACAGCTTCGTTTTGTGGGGGTACGCCTAATTGCCCGTTAACTTGAATATAACCATTCATGTTTTGTTTAGAAAGCGTATCTATCTTTATGTTTAAAATATCTAGTTGCTTATTGGTTAATGTAACTTCTTCTGCATGTTCGGCCTCTTGCTTAATATTGTCTTGAGGCATATTTGTATTTATATGATTGCCTTCTGAGTCATGTGTATGAGATTCGTTAGGGTGCGATTCTTTACAACCTACCGCTAATGTTAAAGCAGTAACTAAAGTGATGATATATTTATATGAATTTTTCATTATTAAGATTTTGAAGTTAAGAAATAGTCTAACTGAATTTTACTGTTTAAATAAGAATTAAATAATTGCCATGTATCAATTTCTAACTCTATGGCAGTTTTTATAGTTTGTAAAAAACCAATATAATCTATGGCGCCTTCTTTATATGATAAAATAGCTCCATTACGTTGTTCTTTGGCTAATGGTAAGGCTTCATTTTTATAATAGTCCCATTTTTTTTGTAACTGGTTATATTGCATTATCATGGTATTAAATGTGTTTTTAAAAGCTATTTTTTTTGCATTGTTTTCTTGTTGAATTATGGCAATATTCATTTTTGAAGCTTTAGCTTCTCCTTTAACTTTATTAAATATTAAAGGGATTTGTATTCCAGCTTGGTAACTACTAAATCCTGTTTTATTCCCTATTTTTTGAAATCCATACTGTACAGACAGTTTAGGTAAAAAATTAGACATACTAACTCTATATTTAGCTTTTGTAACATTTTCTAGAGATTGCCAATAGGAAAATATAGGGTGTTTTTTTAAATCTTCATTAGAAATAAGGAGCGGTTCATCAAAATCATCTAAGTTTATTGTAGCAACATCGTATTGTTCTTTAGAAAGTAACCACTGGTTTAAATGTTGTAAAGCAATTTGGTAACTAGTATATGCCTGTTCCTTTTGTAGCGTTATTAATTTACCTTGATTTGCTGTAGCACTGTATTCTAATTTAGATATGGCTTGAGTTTCGTATCGTAAATCTATAGCTTTATTTAATCCAGAAAAAACAGAATCTATTTTGGCGTATGCTTCATAAATTCGTTTTTTAGAATAAGCATTTGTCCAAGCCTTTTGTATGCTTTGTTTTACTTTAAGGCCATTTAAATTAGCATTATTTTCTGCTAGTTTAATATTTTCTTTTACTAGTTTGTTTTTTGGAGCTATACCAAAAATAGCCATATTATTTTGTCCAATACCTAATGTAGTATATGTAGGAGCATTAGTATTGCCAATTTCTTCTCCAGCGGTAAATAATTGAGTTGAGCCAAAGTCCCATGCTGTAGTTTTTAAAGCTTTTTCTTTTTCTATATATAATTGAGAAGCTTTTAGTGTAGGGTGATTTTCTATAGCAATTTTTACAGCTTCATCTATTGTAATCGTTTTTTGTTGGGCTTGTGCTATTGCAAAACTAAAACCTAATAAAATAACTGTAATAACCGTTTTTGGGGTTTTAAATTTCATTGTGTTATGTGCTTTACTTTCAATCCATTTATATAGAATTGGGATAATAAATAAGGTTAATAATGTTGAGGTTAATAAACCGCCAATAACAACGGTGGCCAATGGTTGTTGTACTTCTGCACCAGATGAGGTAGAGAGCGCCATTGGTAAAAATCCAAGCATATCGGTTAATGCTGTTAAAAGAATTGGCCTAATACGTCTGCGAGTTCCTATTCTTATACGTTCGTTAATATTGGTTACACCTTCAGCTTTTAATTCATTAAATCCGCTAACAAGTACTAATCCATTTAATACAGCAACACCAAATAAGACTATAAATCCTACACCAGCAGAAATGCTAAAAGGCATATCACGTAACATTAATGAAAATATTCCGCCAATAGTTGCTAAAGGAATGGCCATATATATCATTAGTGTTTGTTTAATAGATTTTAAGGCAAAGAAAATGAGTATAAAAATGAGTCCCAATGCAATAGGTACTACTGTTTTTAATTTGCTTGTAGCGCGTTCTAAATTTTCGAAAGCACCACCATATCTTACATAGTAGCCAGTAGGTAGTTTTATTTCTGTATCAATTTTTTGTTGAATCTCTTCAACTAAAGATTTAATATCACGGCCTCTAACATTAATTCCTACATAAGTTCTACGATTAGTATTATCTCTACTAATTTGCATAGGGCCAGGTTTGTAACTTATACTAGCAACTTCTTTAAGTGGTATTTGGCTTCCGTTAGCTAAAGGCACAAATAGGTTTTTTACATGGTTTAAGTCTTTACGTAACTCTTCTTTTAACCTAACAACCAAATCAAAACGCTTTTCACCTTCAAAAATGGTTCCTGCCATACCTCCAGCAAATGCTGTTTGAATTAAGTGATTCAACTCATTTATTTGTAAGCCATATTGCGCTAGTTTATTTCGATTGTATTTAATAGTAATTTGTGGTTGTCCTGTAGTTGCTTCAACTTTCATATCTGCAACCCCATCTACTGTAGCAATAATTTTACCTATTTCTTCTGCTTTTTTTGCTAAAATGTCTAAATCCTCACCATATAATTTTACAGCAATGTCCTCGCGAACCCCAGTAATTAGTTCATTAAATCGCATTTCTATAGGTTGTGTAAACTCGTAATTTACCCCAGGAACTTGTTCTACTTCTTCTTTAATTTTAGTAATAAGTTCTTCTTTTGTAACAGCGCTAACCCATTCAGATTTTGGTTTTAAAATTACAAATACATCAGCAATATCCATTGGCATTGGGTCTGTAGGGACATCAGCTACACCAATTCGGCTAATAATGTCTTTAACTTCAGGAAAGTTAGTTTTTACAATTTTTTCAATTTTTGTAGTAGTTGTAATTGTTTCAGAAAGTGAACTGCCTGGTTTTAAAATAGCATGAAAAGCTAAATCTCCTTCGTCTAATTGAGGAATAAACTCACCACCTATTTTAGAGAAAACATAGCCAGAAATACCTAACAGAACTAATGCAGAAATTACAATTAATCGTCCTCTTTTTAAAGTTCTAACTAAAACGGATTCGTATTTATTTTCTAACCAATGTACAATGTTGTCTCCCCAATACACTTTTTTTGTTTTTGGGGCTTTTAAAAATAAAGCAGTAGCCATTGGAACATAAGTTAAACAAAGTACCATTGCTCCAATCATGGCAAAACTAAACGTTAGTGCCATAGGAATAAACATTTTGCCTTCCACACCTTCTAAGGCTAAAATTGGTAAGAATACAATAAGAATAATAAATTGACCAAAAAATGCAGTATTCATCATTTTAGATGAAGCTTTGTAGGTAATGTTATCTCTATCTTTTGCAGAAACAGGTTTGTTTTTTTGAGTGCGTTGATAGATTAAGAAAACAGTACTTTCTACAATAATAACGGCCCCATCTACAATAATACCAAAATCTATAGCACCTAAACTCATAAGGTTAGCCCATACATCGAAAATATTCATTAAAATAAATGCAAAGAGCAATGATAGAGGGATGGTAGATGCTACAATTAAGCCGCCCCTCCAATTACCAAGGAAAAAGACTAAAATAAAAATAACGATAAGTGCACCTTCTATTAAATTGTTTTTTACTGTAGATGTTGTATTTGCAATTAATTTACTCCTATCTAGAAAGGGTTTTATTGTAATGCCTTCTGGTAAGGATTTTTGTATGTCATTTATACGTTCCGTTACACTTTTTATAACTGTATTTGTACTAGCACCTTTTAACATTAAAATCATTCCGCCTACAGCTTCACCTTCACCATTTTTAGTTAATGCACCATATCTGGTTGCATTGCCAAATTTTACAGTTCCAATATCTTTAATAGTTATAGGAATACCTCCTTTATTAGCTATAACAATATCCTTAATGTCATCTAGCGAGCGCGCTAAACCTTCTCCTCTAATAAAGTTAGCTTGATGATTTTTTTCAATATAAGCTCCACCTGTATTTTCATTATTGTTTTTTAAGGCTAGATAAACATCATTAATAGTTATACCAATAGCATTTATTTCGTTAGGGTCTATAGCGACTTCGTATTGTTTAGCACTTCCTCCAAAAGCATTAACTTCTATTACACCGGGAACCATTGCCATTTGCCTACGAATAATCCAATCTTGAATACTACGTAGCTCTGTAGGGCTATAGTTGTTTTTAAATTTAGAGTCTACCTCTAAAGTATATTGATAAATTTCTCCAAGACCTGTAGAAATAGGGCCCATCATTGGTGTGCCAAAACCTTCAGGAATGCTAGCTTTAATTTCAGTTAATTTTTCTGAAACAAGTTGTCTTGGTAAATAAGTGTCTAGATCATCGCTAAAAACAATAGTAACAACAGACAAACCAAAACGAGAGATAGAACGAATTTCTGTAACTTCGGGAAGGTTTGCAACTGCAACCTCTATTGGGTAGGTTATAAACTGTTCAATATCTTCCGTACCCAAATTAGGAGCTTGGGTAATTATTTGTACCTGATTATTTGTAATATCTGGAACAGCATCTACAGGAACTTGTTTAGCACTATAAATTCCGCCTACAATTAATGCAAGTGTAAACAATGCAATAACAAATTTGTTATTGATTGAAAACTCAATAAGTTTATTAATCATTTGATTTATTTAAGTTTAATTAAAAAGAGGCTTTACTCAAAAATGAGAAAAGAATAATGGTTTCCTAGATTAAGGAAAATCGGACTATTTTTAATTAAACTTGTGGGGGTTGGAAAATAGAATCTAAATACTGATTGGTATAAGAAGAATTATGACTTATAGTTATTTTAGAACTAAAGTATTCTAAATTACTAAATTCAAACTTAAAAACTGAGACTATAACGTTAGAAGAAGTGCAAGAACAAATACAAAAATGACACTCCTTGTCACAATTAGAATCTTCCGGGTGATTTTTATCATCATGATGTTCTTTATGCCCTTCGATATCTATATGATGCCCCTCGTGAATAGTGTTGGTTTCTGTTATATGGGTGATAGCAACCATTTCATCATTATTAATTAAAAATTCATCACCAAACGAAAATATCGATGTTGTTATAATGATTAAGGATAATATGGCTGAAAAAATCTTCACAGTACAAATGTAAAAAGAAAAGTAATGCAATGGGATTGCATTACTATAAAAAGATATTTAGTAAATGCTATAAAACATGTGCGCACGAGAAGATTCGAACTTCCACATCCTAAAACGGATACTGGCCCCTCAAGCCAGCGCGTCTACCAATTCCGCCACGTGCGCTTTTATAAAAGTAAAGGTATAAAAATGTTAGGTATTGCTTAACTTTTTTAAGAAGAGAATTTATAAATTTAATTTTAAAAACTATCTATTTTACTCGTTAAATAAAAAAGCAGCTAACGATTAGGTTAACTGCTTTTTGTGTTGTGACCGGGCTGGGGCTCGAACCCAGGACCCTCTCCTTAAAAGGGAGATGCTCTACCAACTGAGCTACCAGGTCATTTAGTTAAATACATTTGTTTAATGGGGTGCAAATATACTAACCTTTTATTAATAAATAAAACAAAAAATTAATATTTTTTTAGTGCACATGAGAAGATTCGAACTTCCACGACCAAAAACAGTCACTGGCCCCTCAAGCCAGCGCGTCTACCAATTCCGCCACATGTGCTTTTTGTGAAAAATATGAACAAAAAAAAAGCTAAGCAGTGCTTAACTTTTTTGTGACCGGGCTGGGGCTCGAACCCAGGACCCTCTCCTTAAAAGGGAGATGCTCTACCAACTGAGCTACCAGGTCATTATTAACATTAAGTTATTTCCCTAATGCGGGTGCAAATATAAAAGCTTTTATCGATATTCCAACACTAATTTAAAGTTTTTTTTGTTTTTTTGCACTGCAATTTTCTATGCTTTTAATAATCAAATTGATAACAAAAAAATGAATATAATTTTATTGGGATATATGGCCTCAGGGAAGTCATTAATAGGAAAAAAACTAGCAGAAGCCTTACATTATAATTATATTGATTTAGATGCTTATATAGAATCTGAAGAACAGAATTCGGTAAGTGAACTATTTGATAAAAAAGGAGAACTATTTTTTAGAAAAGTAGAACATAAACATTTAAATACGCTGTTAGATACAAGTGAGAAAACAGTGATTTCTTTAGGTGGTGGGACGCCATGTTATTATAATACAATGGCGTTGCTTAAAGCAAACGAGAACTTTAAAACAATATATTTAAGAGTTTCTATTCCAGAATTAGTTAACAGGTTAAAAACAGAAAAGGAGCAAAGGCCAATTATAGCCCATATAGAAACAGAAGAATTATTAACCGAATTTATTGGAAAACATTTATTTGAAAGGTCTAATTTTTATAATCAAGCAGATGTTATAATAGATGCCAATGAAAATCCAGAAGCAATTATAGAAGCTATTTTATTAAAGTTATTTTAAAACAGCTTCATAAGTATCACCTTCTAAAACAACATTTACATGTTCGTTTAAAGAGGTAGATAACGATATGCCTTTAAAATCTGCTTTTACAGGATATTTTTTATGATTTCGGTTTACCAATACAGCAGTTTTAAATTGTTTTAATGGAACATCTAAAAAATGCTTTACGCCATAAATTAAGGTTGTTCCAGAATTTAAAACATCATCTATAAGTATAACAGATTTATTAGTGTAAGCTTCAGGTGTAATTGATGTTTCTATAGTTTGTCTAGGATCTTTTTTATCAATACTAACTTTACATAATATAGGGGTAATAGGGGAGACGTCTTCTAATATTGTTTTTAATTTCTCTGCCAATATATAACCATTACGATCTATACCCGCTAAAATAACCTCAGATTCGTTAACATTACTCTCATAAATTTGATAAGCAATACGTTTTATTTTATGATTTATTTCGTCGTGAGAGAGAATACTATTTTTTAATGCAGTCATAAAGAAATTATTTTAGTCAAATATAAAACAGAAGAAAGAATTAAATTGCTTTTTACGATTCATTTTCTTTATAAATATCGTCAATGTCTCGCCTGTCTTTTTTTGTAGGTCTTCCTGTGCCTTTTTTGCGATAATGATCTTTAGCAAATTTTAAAAGCTCTTGAGCTTCAAAAGCAGACTTTGGAGTTGTATCTACTCTATAGATGTCAACAAGTTTTGCTCCAACGCGGTTAGGAGGAATATCTAAAACTGTTAAACTATAATTAATCTGGTTTTTTCTAAGTTCAATTTTGTCAGTTACATAGACCTCTCTACTTGGTTTTACTGCTTGTCCGTTTACTTTAACATGCCCCTTTTTACAAGCAGTAGTTGCAATATTCCTTGTCTTGTAGTGCCTTACACACCATAAATACTTGTCTATACGCATACAAATAATCTAAAATCTACGTTAATGATATTGTGCAAAATTATATTTAAACTTATCTTGCACCCAAAAATAAGCAATAAATGAATTTAAGAAAACTAACTTTAGCAACTTTATCTATAGTATTATTATCTTTTTCTTGTAAAAAGGATGATGGACCAGAGATTATTCCAGATAGAGACAGACAAGAAGTGTACGATGAAGATCTCATAGAGATAGAAGAATACTTAGAAACACACTTTTATAATTACGAAGAATTTAATGCAAATCCAGAATATTCTTTAGCAAATGATGAGTTTGAATTAGTTTTTGATACAATAGAGGGGGCTAATGCAGATAAGATTCCTTTAATGGATCAAGTTATAGCAAAAACGATTACACAAGATGGTATAGACTATAAGTTATATATACTAAAAGTAAGAGAAGGGCTTAATAAAAATGTACATGGTTTAGATAAAGCAGCCGTAACATATAATGGAACGCTTGTAGACGGTACTTCTTTTGATAGTGCTGTAACACCTGCCTTTTTTAATTTAACAACAGTAGGTTCTCAAGGAGGAGTTGTGGCTGGGTTTAGAGAAGGGTTAACAGAGTTTAAAACGGCAGATGGATTTACAGAAGCAGCAGATGGGTCTGTGGTTTACCATAATCACGGAATTGGAGCAGCTTTTATTCCTTCTGGATTAGGTTATTTCTCTAGACCAGTAGGTTCTATTCCTCAATATGCACCAATTTTCTTTAGGTTTAATGTATACTCTAGAAGTAATACAGATTTCGATTTAGATGGAATACCTTCTTATTTAGAAGACTTATCTATGTCTGGTGATGGACTAGATGATAATACAGATGGTGATTTATTAGTGAATTTTATAGATAATGATGATGATGGAGATGGTGTACTAACCAGAGATGAAGTTATAAAGAAAGCGTATACTAAAAATGAAAGTGATGTAGAATTTGCAACAGAAGCTGATGCACAAATGTATTATGATAATAATGCTGCTGCCGATGAAGTATTTGTTAGTATAGAAATAGAAAATGATGGAACGTACATTTTAAACACTGTTGTGGTGCCTAATACTAATACATCAGATTCTCCAGATTTACCAGATTATTTAGATAATACGGTAACTAATAATTTAAGCGATGATTAAATTTTTAGAATGTAAATAAAATACAAACAGCCAACTCATTGAGTTGGCTGTTTTGTTTATAATAAATAGGTAAAAGCCAGTTTGTTTTCTTATAGCTTATAAGATAAACTTAATATAAGCTGCTCTGGTCTTGTATCTAATCTATCTGCAGCTATTGTTGTGTTATTTGTTATTACAGTGGCTTCATTATTATTAAAACCACGTTCATACCTTAAATCCAGACCTAGTTGGTCTATATTTAGACCTATACCAAAATGTAGTCCAACAGAAAAATCATTTTCAAGCTTGTCTATAACCGCATTGCTTAAATCTGATTCTAGAATGTATTGTAAAGAAGGGCCAGCAAAGACGTGTACAGGACCTATAACTTTTATACCAACTAAAAGTGGTGCATCTAATTTTTGCATAGAGAAATCACCAGCAGTATCATAATCGCTTTTAGTACTGGTATACACTAGCTCAGGTCTAAAATATAGTTTGTTTCCTAATTTCCCGAAAATACCTATATGGTAACCTACTGTAGCTGTAGGATCTTTAGAAGTATTATTTATGGCATCGAAATAACTGCCATTGGCATTGTAATTAACACCACCTTTAAGCCCAAATCCGCTTCCACTTTGCGCGAAAGCGGATGTGGCTATTATTACTGTAAAAACTACAGTTAAAAATATGTTTTTCATAATTTTTCGTTTTATTGATTTCTAAATATAAAACGAAAAGCGTGCCATATTATTTTCTTTGTATCACTTTTTCACAAGCGCTCACAATTGCATCACTATTTAAACCATACTTTTCCATAAGCTGAGCTGGTGTTCCAGATTCTCCAAAAGTATCGTTTGTTGCAATAAATTCTTGTGGTGTTGGTTTGTTAGTTGCTAATACCCTTGCAACACTTTCTCCTAAACCACCTAAATGGTTATGTTCTTCTGCAGTAACTATACATTTTGTTTTGCTTACAGATTCTATAATAGCATTAGCATCTAAAGGTTTTATAGTATGTATGTTAATAACTTCAGCAGAAATTCCTTTTTCATTTAATGCTTTAGCAGCTTCAAGAGTTTCCCAAACTAAATGACCAGTGGCTACAATAGTAACATCTGTTCCTTCAACAAGGTGTACGGCTTTACCAATTTCAAACGTTTGATTTTCTGGAGTGAAATTAGCTACTTTTGGTCTTCCAAAACGTAAGTATACTGGTCCATGGTGTTCTGCTATAGCTAATGTTGCAGCCTTAGTTTGGTTATAATCACAAGGATTAATAACAACCATACCTGGTAACATTTTCATTAAACCAATATCTTCTAAAATCTGGTGGGTAGCTCCATCTTCTCCTAGTGTTAATCCCGCATGAGATGCACAAATTTTCACATTTTTATCAGAATAAGCAACACTTTGTCTAATTTGGTCGTAAACACGACCTGTTGAAAAGTTTGCAAAAGTACCTGTAAATGGTATTTTTCCACCAACAGTTAATCCAGCAGCAATACCTATCATGTTTGCTTCTGCGATTCCTATTTGAAAAAAACGTTCTGGGTTTTCTTCAATAAATTGATCCATTTTTAAAGAGCCAACTAAATCGGCACAAAGTGCAACAACATTAGGGTTTGTTCTACCTAACTCTGTTAAACCAGCTCCAAAACCTGAACGGGTATCTTTACTTCCTGTATTTGTATATGTTTTCATAAGTGTAAAATCGTAATTAGTAAATCTAAAAAGGGTTAGTAATCTCCTAAAGTTTCAGGATTTTGTGCAAGAGCGCTAGCTAATTGCTCGTCATTAGGTGCTTTTCCATGCCAAGCATGAGTGTGCATCATGAAGTCAACACCATTACCCATCATTGTTTCTAATAAAACACAAACAGGTTTACCTTGTCCGGTTTTAGATTTTGCTTCAGCCATTCCTTTTAAAATAGCTTCCATATTGTTACCTTCTTTTATCTCTATAACAATCCAATCGAACGCTTCAAATTTAGCTTTAACATCTCCCATAGGTAATACATCATCTGTAGCACCATCAATTTGTTTTCCGTTTAAATCTATAGTAGCAATTATATTATCTACTTTTTTTCCAGAGGCATACATGATTGCTTCCCAATTTTGACCTTCTTGTAATTCACCATCACCATGTAGGCTATAAATTAAATGATTACAACCATTTAGTTTTTTTGCTTGCGCAGCACCTAAAGCTACAGACATTCCTTGACCAAGAGAACCCGAAGCAATTCTTACACCTGGTAAGTTTTCATGAGTTGTTGGGTGACCTTGCAGTCTAGAATTAATTAATCTAAAGGTATTAAGCTCGTCTACTGGAAAATACCCAGCTCTAGCAAGCACACTGTAATAAACAGGAGAAATATGTCCGTTAGAAAGGAAAAATAAATCTTCTCCAATACCGTCCATGTCAAAACCGTCTTTTCTGTCCATTATGTCGTTATAAAGAGCTACAAAAAACTCTGCGCAGCCTAAAGATCCTCCTGGATGCCCAGAATTTACCTTATGAACCATACGTAAAATGTCTCTACGTACTTGTGTTGTAATATCTTCTAATTGTTGTGTGTTTGCCATTTTTTTAGCGTTATGTTAATTGGGCTCAAAAATAACTTTTTTAAACGCCTTTTACAATGCTTATTTAACTTCATTTATTAACGAATTGACTCGATTTGCTAACAATTGTAAATTTTATTAAATGTTTAAGACCATAAGACATTTTGTTAATTATCTTTGCAGGCGAATGAATTTTATCAAAAAAGAATACTTTTGGAATACTATCTATCATTAGTTGTATTATCTTGATTATAAATTTTACATTTTATCTTCAAGATTAAGAGGTATAGAAATTCAAAACGGAAAGAATGCTTAGCTAATTGCTAGCACAATAAAAACATCGATAATTAATTCGATGTTTATTTTTGTCCCTTTTGTATTATTGTTAATTCATTTTATAATAAAACAGAATAGAAAAATAAGTAGTATAGCTTAATTATTGGTTTTGTATACTTATTTCTATCTCTATTGTAATATTTATATACGATTCGATTAAAATATGACGTTTGATTTAAAAGCAAAGGATCCACAGAGTAATGCAAGGGCGGGAGTAGTAACCACAGATCATGGAGTTATAGAAACTCCTATATTTATGCCTGTTGGTACAGTAGCCTCTGTTAAAGGGGTGCACCAAAAAGAATTAAGAGAGGAAATAAATCCTGATATTATTTTAGGAAATACCTATCATTTATATTTAAGACCACAAACCGAAATTCTTGAAAAGGCAGGAGGTTTGCATAAATTTATGAATTGGGATCGTAATATTTTAACCGATTCTGGAGGGTATCAAGTCTATTCATTATCTTCTAGAAGAAAAATAAAAGAAGAAGGTGTAAAGTTTAAATCGCACATAGACGGAAGTTACCATACATTTACACCCGAAAATGTCATGGAAATTCAGCGAAGTATAGGTGCCGATATTATTATGGCTTTCGACGAGTGTACACCCTATCCATGCGATTATAATTATGCAAAACGATCTATGCACATGACGCATAGATGGTTAAACCGTTGTATAAATCACCTAGAAAAAACACCATTTAAATACGATTACTCACAAGCATTTTTCCCTATCGTACAAGGAAGTACATATAAAGATTTACGTAAACAATCTGCAGAATATATAGCAAATGTTGGCGCAGAAGGAAATGCCATTGGAGGGCTTTCAGTAGGAGAACCAGCAGAAGAAATGTATGCTATGACAGAAGTGGTAACCGATATATTACCAGAAGATAAACCGCGTTATTTAATGGGCGTAGGGACACCTATAAATATTTTAGAAAATATTGCTTTAGGAGTAGATATGTTCGATTGCGTTATGCCAACACGTAATGCTAGGAACGGAATGTTATTTACGGCTTATGGTAGTATAAATATTAAGAACTTAAAATGGCGTGACGATTTTTCTCCAATAGATGAAATGGGAATTACATTTGTAGACACAGAGTATTCTAAAGCTTATTTACGTCACTTATTTACAGTTAATGAATTGTTAGGTAAGCAAATAGCAACCATACACAACTTAGGGTTTTACTTATGGTTGGTTCGCGAAGCAAGAAAACATATATTAGCAGGAGATTTTAGAACGTGGAAAGATATGATGGTTAAACAAATGAATAATCGCTTATAACTCTTGAAAATATTAGACTGGTACATACTAAAGCGCTACTTATTCACATTTTTAATGATGATATTACTGTTTATTCCTATAGGTATAACAGTACATTTAGCAGAAAAAATAGGTAAAATATTAGAAAAAGAAGTTCCTTTTGGAGAGGTAATGGTTTACTTGCTAGACTTTACTATCTACTTTGCACACTTGCTTTTTCCTTTATTTTTATTTTTATCAGTCATTTGGTTTACCTCCAAACTAGCTAATAATACAGAGATAGTAGCTTTTTTAAGTTCAGGGGTATCATTTTCAAGATTTCTAAGACCATATTTAATAGGAGCAAGTTTAGTTGCAGGTTTTTCTATAATATTAGGTTTATATCTGGCTCCTAATGCTAGTAAAGGGTTTAATGATTTTCAATACAAATATTTAAAAGGAAGGAAAGCGGTTGAGAGCGGACGTTTATTAAAACAGATTAATGATAACGATATTATCTTTGTAAGTCATTTCGACTCTAATAAAAAAATAGGGCATAATTTTACCTTAGAGCATTTTGAAGATGGTAAAATGACATATAAAATTGAATCTACTAATATTCGTTATAAAGAAGAAGATAGTACTTATCGTTTAAGGAGCTACTTAAAAAGAACTGTGGGAATTAATGGAGATACCTTAGAATTTAAAAGGAAGAAGGATACATTGTTTTCATTTGATCTAGAAGATTTAACTCCTGAATCTTACATTGCAGAAACAAAAACATATAGCGATTTACGACGATTTATTGAAAGAGAAGAAAAACGAGGTTCGTCTAATATAAGTCGTTATAAATTAGAATTATACAGAAAGTGGAGTTTACCAGTGTCTGTTTTTATTTTAACAATTATTGCTGTAGCCGTATCCTCAAGAAAACGAAGAGGAGGTATGGGGGTAAACCTTGCCTTCGGTATTTGTATAGCCATGATCTTTGTGTTTTTTGATAAAATTTTTGGTACTATGGCAGCCCAATCAGATTTTTCACCATTATTGGCTGTATGGTTTTCTAATATAATATTTGGTATACTAGGTATAATACTTATATACAATGCTAAACGATAAGTTTAAAAACTACCTTCATTTACATCTCTTAGTATTTATAGCAGGTTTTACAGCTATTTTAGGTAAACTAATAACAATAGAGGCTGTTTCATTAGTTTGGTATAGAATGTTAATAGCTACGGTTTTAATGTATATCTACATTAAAATAGTGAAAATAGATATAAAGATTTCAAAAAAATCATTAATTAAATTATCTGTAGCTGGAATAATTATAGCACTGCACTGGATAACCTTTTTTGCAGCCATAGATGCCTCTAACATATCTATTACTTTAGCTATGTTTTCTACAGGAGCCTTTTTTGCTTCTTTTATAGAACCAATGATTTATAAGAGAAAAATAATATGGTACGAAATTTTATTTGGAATTATAGTTATAATTGGCGTATGGATAATTACTCAAAGTGAAATTAAACATATAACTGGAATTATATTAGGAATATCATCTGCATTTTTTTCATCCCTTTTTGCGGTATTAAATGGGAAATTTTTAGAAGAACATTCAGCTACAAAAATTTCTTTTTACGAATTTATTAGTGGTGTTATATTCATTTCTATTTTTATCCAACTGTTTGGAGGAGGATTTTCTGTAGAATATTTTCAAATTAGTAATTCAGACTTTTGGTATTTGTTCATATTAGCATCAGTTTGTACAGCATATGCTTTTATAGCATCTGTATATGTAATGAAACAAATAAGCCCATACACAGTTGTACTAACCTATAATTTAGAACCTATATATGGCATTGTAATAGCAATAATTTACTTCCCAAATTCAGAAAAAATGTCATCAGAATTTTATTACGGAGCGGCAATAATACTGGGCGTTGTAATATTAAATGGTATTTTAAAAAATATAAAAACGATAAAAAGGAAAGCAACTTAATACTAAATTAACAATTAAAGTTTTTATATTTGTCAACTAAACTAAGAACTAAACAAATAATAAATTCCCTATGGAATATTTAGAATTTGAATTACCGATAAAAGAGCTAGAAGAGCAACTTCAAAAGTGTCAGGTTATTGGAGAAGAAAGCGATGTAGATGTTACACAAACCTGCAAGCAAATAGAAAAGAAATTAACTGCGACCAAAAAGGATATATATAAAAATTTAACGCCATGGCAACGTGTACAAATGTCACGCCATCCAAATAGACCATATACTTTAGACTATATTAAAGCATTATGTGGAGATTCATTTTTAGAATTACACGGCGATCGTAACTTTAAAGATGATAAAGCTATGATTGGTGGTTTAGGTAAAATTGGAGACCAAAGCTACATGTTTATTGGGCAGCAAAAAGGCTATAACACCAAAACACGACAGTATAGAAACTTTGGTATGGCTAATCCAGAAGGTTACCGTAAAGCTTTGCGTTTAATGAAATCTGCTGAGAAGTTTGGTATTCCAGTAGTAACATTATTAGATACGCCGGGAGCATACCCAGGCTTAGAAGCTGAAGAACGTGGACAAGGAGAAGCTATTGCAAGAAATATATTAGAAATGACACGTCTTAAAGTGCCAATTATTACAGTAGTAATTGGAGAAGGAGCTTCAGGAGGTGCACTAGGTATTGGTGTTGGAGATAAAGTACTAATGTTAGAGAATACATGGTATTCTGTAATATCGCCAGAATCGTGTTCTTCTATTTTGTGGAGAAGTTGGGAATTTAAAGAAACTGCAGCAGAAGCTTTAAAATTAACAGCAACAGATATGAAGAAAATGAAATTGGTTGATGAGATTGTTAAAGAACCATTAGGCGGAGCACATAGCGACAGAGAAAAAACATTTTTAACTGTAAAAAATGCTATTGTTAGTGCTTATGATGAATTTAAAAACTTATCACCAAAAGATTTAGTAGACCAGAGGATGGATAAATATTCTCAAATGGGAGTTTACAAAGGCTAGTAGCTATAAAACCTAAAAAAATAAAATCTGAAAGCTAGTCTTTCAGATTTTTTTATGCTTATTAACAAAAAAAAAGAGTTATTAACACTATAAATGTTCACTACATGTGAAGATTGAAAGGCGTTTAAATTCTGTTCACATAATCAATTTATTTACTTTCGCTAACTATGAAACAACCACAACAATTTTCCGGCTATAAAGTTGATAAAAGCACTATTATTAGCCTTGAAAAAGGGAAAATACCACCTCAAGCCATTGAATTAGAGGAGGTTGTGCTTGGTGCTATGATGATTGATAAGAAAGGAGTAGATGAAGTCATTGATATTTTAAGCCCAGAAGCTTTTTATAAAGAAGCACATCAACATATTTTTGAAGCCGTTTTTATGCTGTTTCAGGAAAGCGAGCCTATAGACATATTAACAGTTTCTAACCAATTAAAGACCAACGGTAAGTTAGATTTAATAGGAGGAGACTTTTATCTTATTTCATTAACTCAAAAAGTATCATCATCTGCGCATATAGAGTTTCATGCCCGTATTATTCTTCAAAAATTTATTCAACGAAGCTTAATAAAAATATCTAACGAAATTATAGAAGAAGCTTACGATGAAACAAAGGATGTTTTTGATTTATTAGACCATGCAGAATCTAAATTATACGAAGTAACACAAGGTAACATTAAAAAATCTAGTGAAACTGCTCAAGATTTAGTAATACAAGCCAAAAAGAAAATTGAAGAAATATCTAAACAAGAAGGAATGAGTGGAATTCCTACTGGTTTTACTAAACTAGATGAATTAACTTCTGGCTGGCAACCAAGTGATTTAATTATTGTTGCAGCTCGTCCAGGTATGGGAAAAACGGCCCTAACACTAACAATGGCAAGAAACATTGCAGTTAACTCAAATATACCAGTTGCATTTTTCTCTTTAGAGATGGCATCAGTACAGTTAATTACCCGTTTAATATCTAGTGAAACAGGGCTATCCTCAGAAAAACTGAGAACAGGAAAACTAGAAAAACACGAGTGGGAACAACTTAATGTAAAAGTAAAAGATTTAGAAAAAGCACCTTTGTTTATAGATGATACTCCATCATTATCAATTTTTGATTTGAGAGCAAAAGCTCGAAGATTAGCATCTCAACATGGTATAAAAATGATTATGATTGATTACTTGCAGTTAATGACAGCCGCAGGAGCAGGAGGAAACCGTGAGCAAGAAATATCAACAATTTCTCGAAACTTAAAAGCTCTAGCAAAAGAATTAATGGTACCAGTAATTGCATTATCGCAATTATCACGTGCGGTAGAAACACGTGGAGGTAGTAAAAGACCCTTATTATCAGATTTACGTGAATCTGGAGCAATTGAACAAGATGCAGATATAGTATCGTTTATCTATAGACCAGAATACTATAAAATTGATGAATGGGATGATGATGATCATTCACCAACAGCTGGTCAAGGAGAGTTTATTGTTGCAAAACACCGTAATGGTGGACTAGAAAACATTAGACTTAAATTTATTGGTCATCTAGGTAAATTCGACAACTTAGATGATTTCGATACACCATTTGGGCAAGAGTTTCATAGTAAAATGAATGCAGCAGCAAATGATGATACATTTACCCCAGATAACTTTACAGCCTCTCCAGAAGATGCGTTTGGCAGCCCAGACGATGATGATGTTCCATTTTAAATAATATAAAAATTAATTCTAATGCTAAATACTTTATAAAAAGTCAGTTTTAAAGTATTTTTGCGACGTAAATGAAGTTATTACCTAACAATAATTATTAATACAAAATGGATAAGACACGTACTACAAATATGTTACTATTAGTAATAGTAATACCTATAATATTTTATTTATTAAAAGTACTGTCTTTTATATTTATACCATTGGTATTTTCAATGTTTATTGCTTTGTTATTTTTACCATTAATGCGCTTTTTAGGAAAGAAAAAAGTACCTAAAAAAGTAAGTATAGTTATAGTCGTTTTAATAATACTTGGGGGCTTAAAAATAGGAGGAGAGCTAGTAAAAATATCTAGCAGACAAATTTTAGCAACAGAATCTACTTTTTTTGTTAAGGCACAAACTAAAATTAATGATTTAGTATACAATATGGATACTTTTTTTGGTGTTGAACCAGCACCAGACCGTAATTTAAAACTAACTCGTTTTTTTAAAAAAGATGAAGTCTTTAGCAAATTTGGACCTACATTTAATATTGTTAGTAAATTTCTTACCTCCTTATTAATGACAACGTTTTTTGTTGTTTTATGGCTTGGAGAATCAATAAATGTAGAAAAACTACTCAATAAAACACTATTAAAGAAAAAGCACACTTCGATAAAGACATTCAGGAAGATAGAAAAAGACCTTATTAAATTTATAAAAGTAAAATTTTTAGTGAGCTTTTTAACTGGAGTGGGTACAGGTTTGGCATGTTACTTTTTCGATGTAAGTTTTCCAGTTTTCTGGGGATTATTTGCTTTTCTAATTAATTTTGTACAAATGGTAGGCTCATTTATTTCTGTCATTTTGCTATCTATATTTGCATTTGTTGAGTTAGACCCAACAAGCACATTACTATTCTTTGTTTTATCAATTACTGGAGTGCAAGTGCTTTTTGGAGCAATTTTAGAACCTATTTTTATGGGGAAATCATTTTCAATAAATATTATAACAGTACTAGTTATGTTAATGTTTTGGGGCTTTATATGGGGCATACCAGGTTTAATAATGGCAATACCTATAACAGTATTTCTTAAAATCATTTTTGAACAATTTCCAAGTACAAAAGGCATTGCCAGTCTTATCTCTGGATCTGGACAATAAATATCTGCTAATATTTACTTAAAGCCTTAAAATAAAGCACAATTTTTAAGTATCTTTCAAGTTAATTAATTGAAATGATTTAATCTTTATTTACTATAGATTGAAGCATAAAACGATTTAGTATATTTTGAAAAATATAATATCACTTATAATAATATTACTGTTCTCATCACAGGCATTTGCATCCTACATATTAATACCTATGGATGCTGAAACACAAGATAATCACTTAAAAGCTTATGGAATTACCTATTGGACTTTAAAACAAAATTTAAAAGTAAAATGGTTATTAAACTATAGAGGAGGCTCCTTTTTATTACCAGACAATAATGCTATACAGAGGGAATGTAAAATACGAGGTGTTAGTTTTGAAGTCTTAAGTAATACTAAAGCAGAAAGTATACTTGAAGACATTAGTAGCCCAAGTAAAAACATGGAAGCTGTAGTATTAGAAAAAGCCCCTAAAATTGCAGTATATACACCAAAAGGGAAATTGCCATGGGATGATGCAGTAACCATGGTGTTAAGTTATGCCGAAATACCTTATGAAACAGTATACGATAAAGAAGTATTAGAAGATGGTTTGGTATTATTCGATTGGCTGCACTTACACCATGAAGATTTTACAGGACAATACGGTAAGTTTTATCGAAACTATAGAACAGCAGCTTGGTATATAGAAGAAAAAAAGGAAGCCGAAGCATTAGCAACAAGTTTAGGCTACAATAAAGTTTCAGAAGAGAAAAGAGCAGTAGCTTTAAAAATTAGAGATTATGTAGTAGGAGGAGGCTTCATGTTTGCCATGTGTAGTGCAACAGATAGTTTTGATATTGCATTATCTGCAGAAGGTGTAGATATTTGCGAACCAATGTTCGATGGAGATGGAAGTGATGCTAACTATCAATCTAAACTAGATTATAGAAAAACATTCGCCTTTAAAGATTTTATACTAGAGCGCAGTCCAATGATCTATGAGTTTTCAAGTATAGATATGACTAGAAAACGAAAAATACCAAAAGAAACAGATTATTTTTCTCTAATGGATTTTTCTGCAAAATGGGATCCTATTCCAACAATGTTATGTCAAAATCATACAGCATTAGTAAAAGGATTTATGGGGCAAACCACTTCATTTACAAGGGATGAAATAAAACCCAATGTTCTTGTTATGGGAGAAAATAGAACTAACGGAGAAGCAAAATATATACACGGAATAAAAGGAAAAGGTTTTTTTACATTTTATGGAGGGCATGATCCGGAAGATTATACACATAAAGTAGGAGACCCAAAAACAGAACTAGACCTGCACCCAACATCACCAGGTTATAGGCTAATTTTAAATAATGTATTATTCCCTGCCGCTAGAAAGAAGAAGCAGAAAACATAATCTAAAGCATAGTTATAAATAATAAACAAATTGTCCTTTTTGTATCATAATACTACTTATTACATCAAGCTGAACTTGTTTCAGTAACACATACATCTATAAACATAGATGCTTCATGGTGAGAATCTAAAAACAAATTTAGGTAGATGGTAGACTTTATGATTAATTACGGATATTCAAAATAAAAATAATAATAATGTCTAGAAAAGAAAGGATATTAAATAAAATTCAAATACTAATAACCAATCACTTTAATACCCCAGAGGAAGCCTTTAATTTTTTTGATGAAAATGGAGATGGAAAACTATCAAAAAAAGAAATTGTAAAACTTCTTAAGCAAGCAGAAATAAGTGGGTTTATTAGAGGTATAGTGGCTTCTAAATTAATAGAAGGTTACGATAAAAATGAAAATGAGCAAATAGATTGGACAGAATTTAAAATAGCCATAAACGAAATCTCTAAAGATTAACCTAAAGTCGTAAGCATATTGAAAAATAATGTATTACAATTTCTACGCTTACTATTGTGGGCAATAGTATTTTGGATTCTTGCATTGTGTCTATTCATAACTATTAGATACTATGCAATAGGAGAGCTCGAAACAGGAATAGAAAATGACATCTCTATAATACAATGGCTGTTTAATTTCGGAATTATTTCTGGAGTAATAGTAGGTACTTTTTATGCTATAGTCGATTTTTTGTTCGATAAATATGTGTCCAAAAAATTATCAATAGGTTTAGTTTTTATTCAAAAGTCTATAATATATCTATTTAGTTTAATTATTTCTATAACATTTATATCTAGAAAAGTAGAAGAATTTGGAGATGTAAATTTGCCCAATGATGTTTCAGGGTGGTGGATAAAAAGTAAAGTATTTTGGTTAATAATAGTCTATTTTATTATATGCTCGTTAGTTTTTGCATTTATAAAAATAGCAAATCAAAAATTTGGTAAAGGCATATTTATAAAGCTTTTAATAGGTCATTATAAGAAGCCAAGAGAAGAAAAGCGTATTTTTATGTTTCTAGACCTACAAGCATCAACAACAATAGCAGAGCAATTAGGGCATTATAAATATAGTGAGTTTATACAAGAATGTTTTTACGATTTAAATATAGTAATAACAAAGTATAATGCAGATATATATCAATATGTAGGAGACGAAGCAGTACTCAGTTGGCCATACACTAAAGGAATCGTTAAAAATAATTGTATCGAATTATTTTATAGTTTTGAAGCTAGGTTATTAAAGAAAGAAAAGCAATACATGCAAAAATACGGTGTGTACCCGAAATTCAAAGCAGGAGTACATGGAGGAGATTTAATTGTAACAGAAGTAGGCACTGTTAAAAAAGAAATAGCCTATCATGGAGATGTAATAAATACAACAGCAAGAATACAAGGAGAATGTAATAAATACAAACAAAGGTTATTAATATCCGAAAGTCTATTAAGAGATTTAAAATTAAAAAATAACTATAGTACTACAGAAATAGGAAATATAGCCTTAAAAGGAAAAGAAGAAAAGATAACTTTATTTGCAATAAATAAAGTTTAGAATAAAAAAAATCCGATTCAATTAAGAATCGGATTTTCTTTATATAAGCGAAATGATATTAGTCAAGGCAAAATGCCTTATTTAATTTTATTTACTACAGCTTCAAAAGCCTCAGGGTTATTCATTGCTAAATCAGCTAAAACCTTACGGTTTAATTCGATATTATTAGCTTTTAATTTCCCCATAAATTGAGAGTAAGACATACCGTGTAATCTAGCTCCTGCGTTAATACGCGTAATCCATAATGCACGAAATGTTCTCTTTTTGTTTCTACGGTCTCTGTATGCATATTGCATAGCTTTATCAACCGCGTTTTTTGCTACTGTCCAAACGTTTTTACGACGTCCAAAGTAACCTTTTGCTTGTTTAAGCACCTTTTTTCTTCTGGCTCTTTTGGCAACAGAATTTACTGATCTAGGCATAGTTTTAAATTTTTTTGTAGTAGGCGGTCTTTAAATCGACACTTTCTAATTTGTATAAAAATCGTAAATCAAAAATCTACAATCGTTAATCAAATGGCCTAACTCCAGGGTTTATAAATATTAATTTTAACCAATTAAGGTAATGTTACTTTAAACGCATCATTACTTTAATGTTGTTCTCATCTGCAGGGTGTACTAAAGTACTGTGCGTTAGAGCTAGCTTACGTTTCTTAGACTTCTTTGTTAAGATGTGACTCTTAAACGCGTGCTTTCTTTTAATTTTACCAGTACCAGTAAGCTTAAAACGCTTCTTAGCACTAGATTTTGTTTTCATTTTAGGCATCTTGTTTCCTAGGTTTTAATTATCTCGCTTATAATATTTTACACCTTAATTAAGGCTAGTCTTTACTTTTTTGGAGCAATAAACATGGTCATACGCTTACCCTCTAATCTTGGCATTTGTTCTACTTTACCAAACTCTTCAAGATCTTGAGCTAAACGTAATAATAAAATTTGTCCTTGCTCTTTAAACACGATAGAACGTCCTTTAAAAAATACAAAAGCCTTAAGCTTTGCACCCTCTTTAAGAAACTTCTCGGCATGTTTCTTTTTAAATTCGTAATCATGATCATCTGTTTGAGGACCAAAACGAATCTCTTTAATAACAACTTTAGTTGCTTTAGACTTTATAGCCTTATCACGTTTCTTCTGCTCGTATAAGAACTTTTTATAGTCCATGACTTTACAAACAGGCGGATCGGCTTTTGGTGATATTTCAACAAGGTCTAATTCTTGCTCCGTTGCTATTGCTAATGCTTCTCTAGTAGAATATATTCCTACTTCAACATTATCTCCAACTAGACGCACTTTTTCAGCTCTAATTTTAGAGTTAATTCTGTGTTGGTCTTCTTTAATTACTCTTAAAGGGCCTTTTGATCTTTTTCTACGTATTGCTATGACTTCTAAGGTTTTAGTTAAACTTATTTAAAATTGTTTTAATGTCTTATTTATTTCTGTTTTTACAATTTCCGAAAACTCATCTACACTAATTGTGCCTAAATCATCTCCGCCATGTTGTCTAACAGATATTTTATTTTCTTTCTCTTCATTCTCGCCAATAATAATCATATAAGGCGTTTTACTCATCTCCGCTTCTCGTATTTTCTTACCAATAGTCTCATTTCTATTGTCTACAAGGGCGCGAATTTCGTGATTTTCTAACAAATTTAAAACTTTTTCTCCGTATTTTTCATATTTCTCACTAAGAGTTAGCACAGAAACTTGATTTGGCATTAGCCAAAGCGGGAAATTTCCACCAGTATGTTCTAGTAAAATAGCAATAAAACGTTCCATACTACCAAAAGGAGCACGATGAATCATTACAGGTCTGTGTAGCTCATTGTCACTACCCTTATAAGTCAAATCAAAACGCTCAGGTAAGTTGTAATCAACCTGTATAGTACCTAATTGCCATTGTCTACCCAAAGCATCCTTAACCATAAAGTCTAACTTAGGGCCGTAAAAAGCAGCTTCACCCTCTTCAATAACATAATCTAAGCCCTTGTCTTTAGCAGCACTAATAATTGCCAGCTCAGCTTTTTCCCAGTTCTCAACATTACCAATATACTTCTCTGGATTTTCAGGATCTCTAACAGAAACCTGAGCCGTAAAGTTTTCAAAACCTAGAGAGCCAAAAACATATAAAACTAAATCAATAACATTTTTAAATTCCGCATCCAATTGATCTGGAGTACAAAATAAGTGAGCATCATCCTGAGTAAACCCTCTAACACGAGTTAAGCCATGTAGTTCTCCACTCTGCTCATATCTATAAACAGTACCAAATTCAGCATAACGCTTGGGTAAATCCTTATAAGACCATTGGCTGTTATTATAAACCTCACAATGATGAGGACAATTCATAGGCTTTAATAAAAACTCTTCATCATCTTTAGGCGTTTTTATAGGTTGAAAACTATCTTCACCATATTTTGCATAATGACCAGAAGTAACATAAAGTTCCTTTTGCCCAATATGAGGTGTCATTACCATCTCGTAGCCAGCTTTCTTTTGTGCAGCCTTTAAAAAATTCTCTAAACGTTCACGTAAAGCAGCACCCTTAGGTAACCATAAAGGCAAACCAGCACCAACTTTCTGAGAAAAAGTAAATAACTCCAACTCCTTACCAAGTTTTCTATGGTCACGCTTTTTAGCCTCTTCCAATAAATGTAAATACTCTGTTAGCTCTTTTTGCTTAGGAAACGAAATACCATAAACACGAGTCAGTTGTTGCTTGGTTTCATCACCTCTCCAATACGCACCAGCAACAGATAATATTTTTACAGCCTTAATAATTCCAGTGTTTGGAATATGGCCACCACGACATAAATCTGTAAACGTAGAATGATCACAAAAAGTAATTGTGCCATCCTCTAAATTTTCAATCAATTCTGTTTTAAAAGGATTATCCTTATATAAAGCCAAAGCATCAGCCTTAGAAACAGAACGCATTTTAAAATCATGCTTTCCACGAGCAATCTCTAACATTTTAGTTTCAATAGCCTTAAAATCTTTGTCAGAAATAGAAGTCTCACCAAAATCAACATCATAATAAAAACCATTATCAATAGCAGGACCAATCGTTAACTTAGCATTAGGATATAATTCCTCAATAGCCTGAGCTAAAACGTGAGCTGAAGAATGCCAAAATGCTTTTTTACCATCATCCGTCTTCCAAGTATGTAAAACTAAAGACCCGTCGGTGGTTAAAGGCGTAGTCGTTTCAACGGCAGTACCATTAAAATTTGCAGAAATAACATTTCTAGCCAAGCCTTCACTAATACTTTTAGCAACATCCATTGCAGTAGAACGTTCCTCAAAAGATTTAACACTCCCATCGGGTAAAGTAATCTGTATCATAAAAAGTTTTAAAATTCAAGCAACAAAGATAATAGGTTAACAATAGACAAGCAACACATAAAACTGTATTTTTAATATAACTTTTCTCTATGGCGTTCCCTAATCACAAAGCAAGAAAAGCTTAGTAATTAGGTCGGGCTTTCATTACTCGCTCTTTTCAAGGAGCTCAAACAAGCCATTCAATCCCTAACGCAAGAGAGTATTAAACAAAAGAGAAAAAGATAAAGATTGAAGAAATCAATAAACAAAAACAAGAGAGAAGCACAACTTTAAAAGCAGAGATAAAAAAAAGACAAGGCCCTTAAAAAATAGATACCCCCCCACAAGAGTAAAAACCAACCAAAAACGCGTATATATAATAAGGACAAGAAGAGAAAAAACACTCCTTAAAAAAACTAAAAAAAAAGAGTGTATAACCCCTTAAAATTAAGGCTGTTAAAAACTAATTTAAAATAA